>JBNKXM010000108.1:0-3244 GCA_050300315.1 Thalassotalea sp.
AAAAGTTGTTAGCGGCGATGCGTTACGGTTTATTAATCGGCGGTAAACGCATGCGTCCATACCTTGCCCATATTACCGGCGAGTCTTTGTTAGCAAATCCGTCCGATATTGATGGTATAGCGGCTGCAATTGAATGTATTCATGCGTATTCTTTATTGCATGACGATCTCCCAGCAATGGACGATGATGATCTGCGCCGTGGTCAACCGACGTGTCATAAAGCGTTTGATGAAGCGACAGCGATATTAGCGGGTGATAGCCTGCAAACATTAGCATTTGATATTTTAGCTCATCATGAATTTTCAGCTCAGGTCGACGCTAAACGTATTACGCTGATCCAATTGTTAGTAAAAGCAAGTGGTTATCAGGGCATGTGCGGTGGTCAGGCGCTCGATTTATCGGCAACCGGTCAAAAAATTTCATTAACGCAGTTAGAGCAATTGCATGCTCTAAAAACTGGCGCACTACTTGAGGCTGCGGTATTAATGGCGGCGGAATGTGCTCCAACACTGGCCGCTGATGAAAAACAGGCATTGGCAACCTTTGCCCAACGCGTTGGACTCGCCTATCAAGTGCGTGACGATATTATCGATATCACATCAAGCGAAGAAGAGTTAGGGAAACCATCGGGTTCTGACGTCAATGCGAACAAAAGCACCTATCCGGCGTTACTCGGATTAGCAGGTGCACAGCAAAAAGCCGACGACTTATATCAACAAGCACTTCAAGCTTTAGCAACTTTACCTTACAATACACAGAATTTATCGGATTTCGCGACGTTTATCATCAAGCGTACCAGCTAATTGGTATTGAATAATAATTATGACTACAAACCTAGATAACTACCCTTTACTTGCTGGCATCAATAGCCCGGCAGATTTACGCCTGTTAAAACGAAACCAATTAGAGCAGGCCAGTGAAGAGTTACGTCGATATTTATTAAATTCGGTCAGTAAAAGTAGCGGCCATTTTGCCTCAGGCTTAGGTACTATCGAACTTACTGTTGCCCTGCATTATGTCTATAACACCCCGTTTGATCACTTGATTTGGGATGTGGGCCATCAAGCGTATCCGCATAAAATTTTGACCGGCCGCAGAGATAAACTGCACACCATTAGACAAAAAGACGGCTTGCATCCATTTCCATGGCGTGAAGAAAGTGAATATGACGTACTCAGTGTTGGTCACTCAAGTACCTCTATTTCTGCCGCATTAGGGCTAGCAATCGCTGCTGAGAAAGAAGCTAAAAATAGAAAAACAGTTGCCGTTATCGGTGATGGTGCGATGACTGCAGGCATGGCATTTGAAGCGCTTAATCATGCCGGTGGTATTCACAAAGATATGCTGGTTATTTTAAACGATAATGAAATGTCGATTTCTGAAAACGTTGGCGCTCTTAACAATCATTTTGCCAAGATGTTATCTGGTAGCATATATACAGGGATCCGTGAAGGTAGTAAGCGCATACTTAAAAATATTCCGCCGATCAAAGAATTAGCAAGTCGCGCCGAAGAACACCTTAAAGGTATGGTGGTTCCTAGCACGTTTTTTGAAGAGTTAGGCTTTAACTATATTGGCCCGATCGATGGTCATGATGTCAATGGTTTAGTCGATACCATTAGTAACATGCGTAATTTAAAAGGGCCACAGCTACTTCATATTGCCACCAAAAAAGGCAAAGGCTATCACGCGGCAGAACAAGATCCGATCAAATACCATGCGGTACCAAAATTCGATCCAACAGACACCAGTTTACCTAAAAGCAAACCTAGCTTACCAACCTATTCACAAATTTTTGGTGATTGGCTGTGTAAAATGGCAGAAGTTGACCCTCAACTAGAAGCTATTACCCCAGCAATGCGCGAAGGCTCTGGCATGGTGGAATTTAGTCAACGTTTCCCAGAGAAGTATCATGACGTAGCAATCGCAGAGCAACACGCCGTGACCTTTGCTGCAGGACTTGCCATAGGTGAACGTCATCCTGTTGTTGCTATTTACTCAAGCTTCTTACAACGGGGTTATGACCAACTTATTCATGATGTTGCCATTCAAAACCTTCCTGTACTGTTTGCTATTGACCGTGCCGGTATTGTTGGCGCTGATGGCCCAACCCATCAAGGCTCTTTTGACTTAAGTTTTATGCGTTGCGTGCCTAATCTAACAATTATGACGCCATCGGATGAACGCGAATGTCAATTGATGTTAACCACTGGCCATAAAATGGCAACACCTGCGGCAGTACGATACCCTAGAGGTAATGGCACAGGCGTTGAATTACCGACCATTGACGACACAATTGAAATTGGTAAAGGACGGATCATTGAACAAGGTAAAGATATTGCCATTTTAAACTTCGGTACCACCTTAGCCGAAGCCAGTATTGCGGCAACGGCGTTACAAGCAACCTTAGTGGATATGCGTTTCGTTAAACCGCTGGATCATGCACTTATTAATAAGTTAGTTGAAAGTCATCAGACCTTAGTGACGGTAGAAGATAATGCCATCGCTGGTGGCGCTGGCTCTGCCGTTAATGAATATGTATTAAGTCAGGGGCTTAGCGTTAAGATACTCAATATAGGTTTACCTGACATCTTTATCAAACACGGTACTCAACAAGAGATACATCATGAGTTTGGCCTAGATGGCGAAGGGATTGAAGCAAAAATCCGCGAATTTATCGGTTAATTTCCTCAAACAAATAGGTACTGAACAAGCTAGTTATCATCAGAATAATTAGCTTGTTTTAAAACAAATTGTAGCTTTCTCTTTACTCATCAAACAAAATTTTCATTCTAAATTTATTATTACACTGGACGCTGTTTCGCCGTTATTGCTATAAAAGAACAACCAAATAACAATAATAGTGACACTTATGCGAAACTTAGCTCTGATCTTAGTACTGTTTTTTACCAGCTCATTTATTTGCTATGCACAAATAGATGAAAAATTAACGATATTACAGCTTCATCAGAAAATGAAATCTGGTCAATTAACCAGTGAAGCCTTAGTCAATTATTACCTAAACCGCATCAATAAATACGATAAAAACGGTATTAAACTCAACGCCGTTGTTCAGCTTAACCCAGACGCGATTGCACAAGCTAAACAGTTAGATCAGCAATTAAAACAAGGTAAATTTGTCGGTCCGTTACATGGTATACCTGTGTTATTAAAAGATAATATCGACACCGCTGGTGGCATGGCCAATACTGCAGGTTCACATGCTTTAGCAAAAAATGTTCCC
>JBNKXM010000108.1:3254-6266 GCA_050300315.1 Thalassotalea sp.
TCCCGCTAACGATGCGTTTGTTGTTAAGCAACTAAGAAAAGCAGGAGCCATCATTCTTGGTAAAACTAACCTTAGTGAATGGGCAAATTTTCGTTCAATAGCTTCTTCAAGTGGTTGGAGCGGATTGTATGGTCAAACACGAAATCCGTATGATCGTCAAACATCGCCATGCGGCTCAAGCTCTGGCTCAGGCGTTGCCATTGCCGCAAATTTTGCAACGCTTGCCGTTGGCACAGAAACCGACGGTTCAGTCACTTGTCCTTCCGCCATTAACGGCATTGTAGGTATTAAACCGACATTAGGCACTGTCAGTCGAGATGGCATCATTCCAATTGCACATAGCCAAGACACCGCGGGCCCAATGGCGAGAAATGTCACCGACGCGGTGATTTTGTTAGCGGCTATGGTGGCAGTAGATCAACAAGATCCAGATGTCGTTGCCTCATCCATCGATTATCTATCGCATTTAAAGCCTGATGGCCTTAAAGGGAAACGTATCGGTGTGGTACGTAATTTAATGGGTTATCACAAAGGATTAGACAGTATTTTTGAACAAAACTTAGCTACATTGCGTGCCCAAGGCGCAACCATTGTTGATGAGCTCAGTTTTGAAAATAAAGGCCAATGGGATGATGCTGAGTTTGCAGTATTGTTATATGAATTTAAACACGATCTTAACCAGTATCTAGCCAACACTGCAGCGGGATTGCCAAAATCACTAGCTGAGATCATTGAGTATAATCAGCAACATGCGGAAATAGAGATGCCATATTTCGAACAAGAGATTATGGAAATGGCGCAAGCTAAGGGCGATTTGTCGACACCTGAGTACATCAACGCATTAACGCAAGCTAAATCACTGACTCAGCAACACGGTATCGATAACTTACTTAAGCAACATAATTTAGACTTACTCATTGCGCCAACCACAGGACCTGCGTGGAAAATCGATCTGGTTAACGGTGATCATTATCTAGGCGCAGCGTCAACTGTCGCAGCGATGTCTGGTTATCCACACATTACCGTGCCAATGGGCTATGTTCACGGTTTACCCGTTGGAATGTCGTTTATCTCAGGAAAATTACAAGAAGGCACTTTAATTGAAGCGGCCTATGGCTTTGAACAAGCAACGAAGGTGCGTCAGCCACCAAAATTGCATTAATATCAGCTTATTGATGACGACCTAATGCTATTAGGTCGTCATCAATACAAGAAGATAGGTGTAGTTTTTAACTAAGCGCTTAACTATGAGCTTAACTATGCACTAAAAGTAACGCTTATTCAGAAATGTATTCCACCACTTCCAAACCAAAGCCCGACAATGAATGATATTTCACTTGCGAGCTTAACAAACGCATTTTTCCTACACCTAAATTAGATAAGATTTGCGAGCCAACACCGACGTTTCGAGAACCAATATGGCGCTTAACCTCATTGACGGTTTCACCCGCATCTAACTTGGCATATTTTTCTACTTGACCGATCAACTCTTCGGGCGATTCATGCTTACCAAGTAACACTAACACGCCGCCTTCATTGCCGATTTTTTCAAGTGCACTGCCGATTGGCCACTTAGCAACACTTTCGCGCTGACTAAATAATAAATCTCTAAATGTGTTTTCTAAATGCACGCGCACTAATGTTGGCTGATCGCGCTTAATTTCACCTTTGGTTAACGCAAAATGCGCCTGACCATCTATGGTGTCTTTAAACACTGTTAACTCAAATTCACCAAATGCAGTTGGCAATTTACATTGTGAAATACGTTCGATAGTCGTTTCATTGGCATTACGATATTCGATCAGATCCGCAATGGTGCCCATTTTTAAACCGTGTTTTTTGGCGATAACTTCAAGATCAGGGCGACGCGCCATAGTGCCGTCTTCATTTAAAATTTCAACAATAACAGCTGCTGGTTCAAGCCCAGCTAAACGTGCTAAATCAACACCAGCTTCGGTATGACCTGCACGATTTAACACGCCACCATCTTTGGCCATCAATGGAAAAATATGGCCCGGTTGTACAATAGAATGCTGATTAGCCTCTTTATTTACCGCGGCTAATATCGTTGTGGCGCGATCCGCCGCCGAAATACCAGTAGTTACTCCTTCTGCAGCTTCAATAGACACAGTAAAGTTTGTTGAAAACTGGGCGTCATTTTTATCTACCATCAAAGGTAAATTAAGCTTTTTACAGCGCTCTAATGACATTGGCATACAAATTAGGCCACGGCCATGCGTTGCCATAAAATTAATTGCTTCCGGCGTGACTAACTCAGCCGCCATAATGAAATCGCCTTCATTTTCGCGGTCTTCGTCATCCATCAAGATAACCATTTTACCTTGTCTTATGTCTTCGATGATCTCTTGGGGAGAGTGTAAATTCATGACTGCCTCTTAATTTTTAATGAATCCACTTTGCACTAGCAAAGCTTCGGTCACGCCTGAAGACGTGGTTGATGCTGAGTTTTTCAACATCAAACGTTCGATATAACGCGCCATTACATCCACTTCAAGATTAACCTTGGAGCCGACTTGATAACTTGGCATGATGGTTTGTTCGCTGGTATGAGGAACTATGGTTAAGCGAAACTGATCATCAGTAAGACTGTTCACGGTTAAACTCACGCCATCAATTGTAATAGAGCCTTTCTCTGCAATATAAGGCGCAACATCAGCGGCCATGCTCAGCCAATATTCGATACTATTACCATTATTAGTAATTGAATTGATTGTCGCTACACCATCAATATGGCCAGAGACGATATGCCCGCCAAAGCGAGTGGTTGGCAGCATGGCTTTTTCTAGATTAACTTGCTCATTTACCTGATAGTTTGCAAATGCCGTGCGAGTGAGTGTTTCATTTGAGACATCTGCAGTAAAACTATGCTGGTCAAAGGCAACAACGGTTAAACATATGCCGTTAGTTGCGATTGAATCTCCCAACTTAACATCACTCATGTCTAATTTCTCAGTCGCGACCGCGATGCGCGCACCTTGTTGGTTTATCTGA
>JBNKXM010000109.1:0-6264 GCA_050300315.1 Thalassotalea sp.
CAACACAGTTTAATAAAAAGCCTGCATCTTTAAGGGTCGCGTTAACATCTTCAAGGTGTTCAAAATCAGTAAGATCATTGACACTGACCGTAAAGTGATTTGCGCGATAGCCCCAAGCCGCTAACCATGCAGCATATTCGCTTTCTTTTAATAGTGTTTGATAATCATCAAAACTAATTTGCCATTGCTTGCCTGAATATAAAAAGCTTGCTTGGTTGATGATTTCTTCATCTAATTCAGCCACTAGGCGTTGAATAATTTCTTGCACTTGAGGTGAAAATTCTTCAACGAGCAATTCACTGATGAATACTTTAGGTAATGTAGTGTCACTGTGCTCAAAATGTTTTGCGTATAACTTTTTGGCTTCAAAGTGATATTCACCGCATTCGTGGTAACCTAAAGCAATTAAATGTTGCGCCAATTTTTCGATATTGACTTTGCCAATATTAAATGTGCGATAAGCAACGTGATCATTGATCAGTTCATTACCTGCACCAAGTAATTGATGAATTTTCTCAGCGGACGGTGTCACGCTAATATAATTTTGCCAGATGTTTTCAAAAAGTGATTTAACTTGTGTACTCATAGTTCATTCCTACTTACGACAATTAATAACTAAAAATTAATTAAGTGAGCAATGGCGAGCTTAGAAGGGCTATTAATAATTTACAACGAAGACTAACCATTGCAGCAATGGTTAGATTTGATCGATACTCTTAAAAAAGCTGGGTCTAAACCCAGCGATTTGTGTTTGCTTTATTCTCAGAACGCTGTTCATGTTATTTAATGATAAGTCCTGGAGATAAAGTTTCTGGTAAGCTCATTTTCTCGGCTTCAACTGAGGCTACAGGGAATGCACAGTAGTCAGCCGCATAGTATGCGCTAGCTCTGTGGTTACCACTGTCACCTATACCGCCAAACGGTGCGGCACTGCTGGCGCCAGTAATTGGTTTATTCCAGTTAACGATACCAGCACGGATGCGCTTAAAGAAATGCTGATAATCTGCTTCACTGTCAGCTAATAAACCAGCAGATAAGCCAAATGAGGTATTATTGCCCTCGTCGATGGCTTGGTCGAAATCTTGGTAACGATAAACTTTTAGTAACGGGCCAAAATGTTCTTCATCTGGCATATCGGTAATATTGGTTACATCAATAATGCCCGGTGAAACAAAGCCAGTACCTTGTTCTTTATGTTCTAACGTTAATAGTGACTTGCCACCTAATGCTAATAATTGCTCTTGTGCGGCAACTAATCCTAATGCGGCTTTTTCTGAAATCATTGAACCAATGAATGGCTGGTCTTCATCGTCATAGTAGCCGATTTTAAGCGCCTTAGTTGAGGCAACTAATTTCGCGAGCAATGCATCGCCTTGTTCACCTTGTTCAATGAATAAACGGCGCGCACAAGTACAACGTTGGCCTGTAGTAATGAACGCTGATTGAATAATGTCATGAACAGCCGCGTCAAGGTCACTAATGCCTTTAACGATAAGCGGGTTATTACCGCCCATTTCTAAGGCTAATATTTTGCCCGGCTGACCGCCGAATTGCTCATGTAAAAATTTACCTGTGGTTGAGCTACCCGTGAAGAATAAACCGTCAATTTGCGGGTGATTGGCTAGTGCTTTACCCGTTTCTACTTCGCCTTGAACAAGATTGATAACGCCTGCCGGTAAGCCAGCAGCTTGCCAAAGTTTTACCGTTTCTTGAGCAACAAGTGGTGTTAACTCACTCGGTTTGAAAATGATCGTATTACCAGCAATTAACGCGGGCACTATGTGACCGTTAGGTAAATGTCCCGGAAAATTATAAGGGCCAAATATGGCAACAACACCATGCGGCTTATGACGAATAAATGCTTTTGCACCTGGCATAGGATTTTCAACTGTGCCGGTACGCTCATGATACGCTTTGATTGAGATAGCAATCTTACCAATCATAGCGCCAACTTCAGTACGAGTTTCCCACAACGGCTTGCCGGTTTCTAACGCGATAGTTGTTGCGAGTGCTTCTTTATTGTCTGTTAACGCTTGTGCAAAACGCTCGGCTAACGCGATACGTTGCTCCAGCGGAGTGTTAGCCCAACTTTCAAACGCATTTCTCGCACTTTTAACCGCGAGATCCACTTGTTCAGCAGTAGCACTTTTTCCTTGCCAAATAACCTCATTTTTCGCTGGATTTAACGAGCTAATGTCATTACCTAGACCTGCTTGCCATTCGTTGTTAATTAGTTGAATCGGGTGCGTCATATATTCGTCCTCATTGCTCAAGTTGGTTTTATTCACCAAAATGAAACGATTAATTAGTTTTGGATCAATCTGATCCAATCACCATCTTTTACCTGTAAAGCTTCTGCGGCTTCTGCACTTAACACTGCTTGATTGGCAGTTTCTCGTAAAGACAATGATGTTTGAATTGCCCTAAAACCAGCAACTTTCGTGTTGCAAACAATATATTTATTGCTTGATGCTACATCACCAATAATGACTTGGCATTTCTGGCTTTCTTTAACTGATTTTATTGCGCTAGCTTGTGCTTCAACCGTTGGACCTGCATCGAAAATATCAACATAACCACGACGGCTAAAACCTTCTGCTTCAAGTAACCTTAACGCTGGTACCGTTTTGTTATGTACCTTGTTGATCACTTGCTGAGCGTCTTTACTCAATAAATTGACATAAATAGGATACTTAGGCATTAATTCGGCGATAAACTCTTTTTTACCTATGCCGGTTAAATAATCTGCCGTTGGAAAATCCATTGAGAAAAAATGCTCTTCAAGCCAGTTCCAAAACGGTGAACGGCCATTTTCGTCTGAAACGCCGCGCATTTCAGCGATAATGGTGTTAGAAAATCGTTCTAAATGCTCTGCGATAAACAGAAAACGCATACGTGATAAGAAGCGGCCATTGTTGTTTTTGCGATGGCTTTCACTTAAAAACAAGGTGCAGATTTCTGTTGCGCCGGTGTAGTCATTACACAACGACAAGGTTTCAACCGTATTGTAGATATTGAGCTCACGAGAACTGTGTACTACTTTACCTAAATGATAATGGTAAAAGGCATCATCTAAACCTACGGCAGCTTCAATACCACTGGTACCAACAACTTCGCCTGTATCTGTGTCTTCCATTACAAATAAATAGCCTTCGTCACCAGGCTTAGTTACTTGCTTATTAAATGAAATTTCGGCCTTGTTAATACGTTGCTTTAATAAATCTTCATTGACAGGGAGCGATGTAAAACCGTGTCCTGATTCTACCGCAATGCGATGTAACGAGTCGTAATCGCTATGCTGAATAGGGCGTATAATAATCATAATAGGGTCTCAATGATAAAAGTAATACTCGGCACTATCACCGAGCATTACTTAGATGAATTTAAGCTTTAACAATTTTAGCTATAGCTTTTTCGAATCGCGCTAAGCCTTCGGCAATGTCTTCATCTGGGATCACTAATGAAGGAGCAAAACGAACTATGCTTGCGCCGGCCACAAGTGTCATCACACCTTCTTCCATCGCTGCATTTAATACGTCTTTTGCTTTGCCTTGATAGTTATCATTAAGCACAGCGCCGATCAATAAGCCTTTACCACGGATCTCTGTAAATACATGGTATTTTTCATTGATGGCGTTTAACCCGTCAACATAACGTTGTGCTTTTGCTTTTACACCAGCTAATAACGCTTCGTTATTAACAGTATCAAATGCCGCTTCAGCGACAGCACACGCTAATGGGTTACCACCGTATGTACTACCATGTGTACCAATTTTTAAATGTTTGGCAATTTCAGTTGTTGTTAACATAGCGCCAATTGGGAAACCACCACCTAATGCTTTCGCTGTGGTCATAATGTCAGGTGTAACACCTAAGCCCATGTACGCATATAATTCGCCAGTACGGCCAACACCTGTTTGAACTTCATCAAACACTAATAATGCGTTGTGTTGATCACATAGTTCACGTACACCTTTAACAAAATCTGCAGTAGGAGAGACGATACCACCTTCACCTTGCAATGGTTCCATGACTACCGCACAGGTATTATCAGAAATTAACGCTTTAACGCTATCTAAGTTGTTGTATTCAGCATGAACAATATCAGCAGGCTTAGGACCAAAACCATCTGAATATGCGGCTTGTCCACCAACGGTAACGGTAAAGAAAGTACGACCGTGGAAACCTTGCTTAAATGCGATAATTTGTGTTTTTTGTTCGCCAAAATTATCCAGAGCCCAACGGCGAGCTAATTTTAGCGCTGCTTCATTTGATTCGGCACCTGAGTTAGCAAAATAAACTTTTTCAGCAAAGGTGTTGTCAGTTAATTTTTTGGCTAAACGTAATGCTGGTTCATTGGTCATAACATTTGATAAATGCCAAATTTTGTCTGCTTGAGTTTTTAATGCCTCAACCAGTGCAGGATGACAATGACCTAAACAGTTAACGGCAATACCGCCAGCAAAGTCGATATACTCACGACCTTCTTGGTCCCAAACACGTGAACCTTGACCTCGAACCGGGATCACCGCTGACGGTGAATAGTTAGGTACCATGACCTCATCAAATAATGCACGGTTTACTGGGTGTTGGTTGGACATTGTCTACTCCTCTTCTTTGGGAATTATACTGCTGTATATTATGATCTAGCGCTAAGTTAACTGACTTTACCAATATATATGTAAGCTACTTTCCGCTAGACCCTTTATTACTGGTTTTTCGACACAGTAATATTGTAGTTGAATAATTTAAATGCATTATGACAGATAAAAAACGATTTGTCTCGCATCAGATCGGCTAAAACCCTTGTAAAATAAGGGTTTGTAGGGTTTTATTCAGTTATAATGCATAACTATATTTTATTAATAAACGCGATAAATTTATTCGGCTTATAGGCCGTTAGCCTCTGATATCAAAAAAGGGCGATAAACGCCATTTCATAAATAATCAGAAAAAAATTTATTTAAAGTTGAGTTTGAGGTGATCTATATCTTTTTGTCGCAATAATGCAAGATCTTGCGGCGATAAGCGCACAGCTTGGAATAATTGCTTGGTTTCGTCACTGTTGATCAGCTCTTCTTTGGCGAGATTACGATAAGCAATATAGGCTTTCGCTTTGACGATTATTTGCGCAATGTCTGACATTTTTTCAAGATCTGTGGTGTAGGCGAGATCAAATAGACTCTCAGTGATTGCTAAACGATCAAAACGCATTAGTTCGACTACGTCAGCGGCTATCTGGCTGCTACGGCTGATCAGCTGCTGATGTAACAACTCAGGCGCCATTTCAATCTTCACTAATACATCATGAAGGCGTTTATCTCGTTCATCGTACGCTTTTTTTAACTCTTCTTTGTGTAACTCATGATACGTTTGGTAAAAACAACGTGCGACGGCGAGCAGGCCAATATTACTAAACATGCCTGCACAAAATGCCGTAAATGGATCAAGGTTTTGCTTAACCGCTAGTGCTTGTGTCGCTAACGCGACCGATAACGAGTCGTTCCATAATTTACGTTTCATGATCGGAAACGGCGCGGTACTAATTGGTAACCAATGTTTAAGCATAAACGTTGGCATAACCAGTTTTAAATTTTCTAAACCCACATAACTAAGCGCCAAATTAGCATCGCTGACCTGAACATCAGCGCGTTTGCGATATTGTGGCTTGTTAACTAGGGTGATTAATTCATCGGCGAGCCAAGGCAAGGCTTTTACCAGCGGAGCGATGCGATTTATCGAAGCTGCTTTTAGCGAGAGAATTTCCATAATAGCCGGAGCAGCATCTTCGATGTGTAACACATCATTATAAAGTGTAATTTTGTTATCAAATTCGTTATTAACTGCCGCTGTTACTCGATTATAAAATTTTGCCATAACCTGAGTTTTGAAATGAGCGATACCATATTCTTTGACGATACGCTCATGCTGAGCTTGTTCTTCAACGGCTAATAATTCTCGGCGACGATTTTCTTGCTCACTGTTTTGTCGCTCTATACTAGAGGTTGACTGACATTCAGGATCCGCAAAGTCTTTGCCAAAAGAGAGACCGATAGCACGATGATAAATAGCGGCAATATGTTCGTTTTCTTCAAATATCTGCATTGATGTTTTAGTTCTAGCTCGTTGACTGGTTCAGATAAAAAATATCGGTATTACTAACTAAGTATGGCTATTGATAGCATATTTAGTAATAAAATTGTTAAGTAATTGCAACCCTTGCTCGGTTAATACCGACTCAGGATGAAACTGCACGCTTGCTAT
>JBNKXM010000110.1:0-6257 GCA_050300315.1 Thalassotalea sp.
AGCAAGAGAAAGTTGATCTAGCAAGAAATGCTTATCAAGCGGCATTAGAGGCGTCAGCTGATAATGCAAATCCAGTGTTACAAATGAAGCTGGATGATTTGGCACAAGCAATCGTGTTAACGAAATAATTAAAACAATTAAATTACGCTGCCATGATAAAATATGGCAGCTAATGTCGTGAACTTTACTGGAAATTACAGTCAAAGTAGTAACACGAATATAATGGAGCGTTGAGTGCTTATTTTTAACCGAACAATTTTTAATCGAGCGATTGTTACTCGAGCTAAAGTCACTAAGAACTTATTAGTCAGTTGTGTATTAGCCGCAGGCTTAATGGCATGTTCTTCCACAGACGATGAAATTGATGAAACCGAGCCGGTTGAATTGACCGAAATTACTCAACAATTTTCCGTTGATGTACTTTGGGAAGAAAGCGTAGGCGGTGTAGGCCATTATTTTTCGCGATTAAAACCGTTTGTTGCTTATGACAAAGTGTTTAGTGCTAGTCGTGAAGGTGATGTTTACGCGTTTGATGTCAACACGGGCAAGCAGTTATGGCATACCGATTTACGTGAAGACAATCCTAATGGTGGTTTTTTCTCGAGCAAGAAATCAGCTTTGTTAGGTGGTGGTCCAATTGCCGGTATTAATAAAGTCTTTATTGGTTCTGAAAACGGCAAAGTCTACGCATTAGCTGCCGATAACGGTGAAGTAAACTGGCAGGCAAAAATCAAAGGCGAAGTGATCGCAGCACCGGGCATGGATTCGGGAACCTTAGTCGTCAACTCGGCTTCTGGTGTGATCAAAGCTTTAAACGCGTCGACTGGCGAAGAGCAGTGGAAAATTGATCAAGAAGTACCACCGTTAACGTTACGTGGCATAAGTGCACCAGCCTTGGCTGCTGGTGGCGCAGTAATTGGTTCTGCTGATGGCACATTAACGGTTTACATATTAGAAAATGGTCAACAGGGCTGGACGGCTGAGGTAGGCGAAGCAACGGGCTCTACTGAACTTGAACGTGTTGTTGATATTGACTCTAAGCCGTTAATTTATGGTGATAAGATTTACGCAATTTCCTCTCGTGGTAATTTAGTTGCTGTTGATCTGCGCAGTGGTCGTATTTTGTGGAAGCGTCAATATTCTTCTTATCGTCAAATTGCCGTTAGTGGTAACACCTTGTTTATTACTGACGTTAAAGGTCATATTTATGCGGTTGACCGTATCAATGGCCTAGAAAAATGGAGCCAATTAGCATTCACTAATCGTGGTGTTACTGGGCCTGCCGTGGTCAAAAATTACATTGTTGTCGGTGACTATGAAGGTTATTTACATTGGATAGCACAAGATAGCGGTGAGGTAGTTGCTCGCCACTTAGTTGACAGCAGTGGTATTCACAGCACACCAACAGTTGCTGATGATATTCTTTATGTGCAGTCTCGTGACGGTGATTTACAAGCGATAAAAACGCCGTAACGGTTTTTATCAACTAAAATAAGAACGGCTCCATAACATTAACGTTGTCGGGGCCGTTGTTTGTTATTAAACGAAATATATTTTGAGGTTAGCATGCTTCCTGTAGTTGCCCTAGTAGGGCGTCCCAATGTTGGTAAATCGACGTTATTTAATCGCTTAACGCGGAGCCGAGACGCTTTGGTTGCCGACTATCCAGGATTGACCAGGGATCGACAATACGGGCAAGCTGAAGTTGAAGAGCATGCGTTTATTGTCATTGATACTGGCGGTATTCACGGTAATGAGGAAGGTATTGATGCGTTAATGGCGGAGCAATCGTTAATGGCGATTGAAGAAGCTGACGCAGTATTATTTCTTGTTGATGCCCGAGCTGGTTTAACCTCTGCAGATATTGGCATTGCAGATCATTTACGCAAACAAAATAAAAAAGTGTTTGTAGTTGCTAATAAAATTGACGGTATAGATGCCGATTCAGCGGTTGCGGAATTCTACCAATTAGCGTTAGGTGAAGTGCATCAGATCGCTGCGGCACATGGCCGAGGAGTTACCCAGCTACTGACGTTGGCATTAACGCCACATATTGAAGCGCTTGGCCAAGAAAGAATTGCTGATGATTCTGATGAACAAACGGATGACGAGCAAGCCATTGCCGAAGCTCCGGAAGAAAATGATAAGATCAAACTCGCCATTATTGGTAAGCCAAATGTCGGTAAATCAACATTAACGAATCGTATTTTAGGTGAGGAGCGCGTTGTTGTTTACGATATGCCAGGTACCACTAGAGATAGCGTTTATATCCCAATGGAGCGCAATGGCCGAGAATATATCTTAATTGATACCGCAGGTATTCGTCGCCGTAAGAATGTTACCGATGTTGTGGAAAAATATTCAGTGATCAAAACATTACGTGCGATTGAAGATGCTAACGTTTGTTTGTTGATCATCGACGCCCATGAAGGGATCTCAGATCAAGATCTCAGTTTACTAGGCTTTATTTTAGAGGCGGGTCGCTCACTAGTCTTAGCGGTAAATAAATGGGACGGGCTTGATGAGCACGTTAAAGAGCGCATTAAAACTGAGTTAGATCGTCGGTTAGGTTTTATTGATTTCGCGCGGATTCATTTTATTTCGGCGCTACACGGTACAGGTGTTGGTCATTTATATGAATCGGTAGAAGAAGCATTTGTCTCGGCAACTAAACGTATTTCGACTTCTATGGTCACTAAAATTCTTGATATGGCGGTGTTTGATCATCAGCCACCAATGCATAATGGTCGTCGAATCAAGTTAAAATACGCGCATGCTGGGGGCTACAATCCGCCGATCATCGTCATTCATGGTAACCAAACAAAGAACCTGCCAAGTTCGTATAAACGTTATTTAATGAATTATTATCGTAAATCGTTAAAAGTCATGGGGACGCCGATTAAAATTGAGTTTAGAGAAACAGCTAACCCATTTGCTGGCAAGAAAAAACTGAGTTTTAGTGATCAGAAAAAATTGGCGAGAAAAACCCAAGGTTATAAAAAAACAGATGAATAACTGATCTTTAACCGATAAAAAACCAGCGAATACGCTGGTTTTTTTGTCTTACAAAGTTAGTGCGATTCACTCGATATTAATTGCTTTTCCGCACTTTCTTGGCTAGGGTATTGATTATTCATAATAAAAATTAATGGCTTAACATCCGTATTTGCTATGTCGACGTCAATTATTCAAATCGATACATCAGAGCGCTTAAAACGAAATCTAGGCTTGATGCAGGCGGGGTCAATTGTCACTATAGATATTGCGACACCTGCAGGGCAAAAAGGTAAATTTCGTTGCGTATTTATCGGCTACTTGCCGAAAAAATATGTGTTGTTGCAATATCCTGACGCTAATAAATTAGGGGCGTTTAGTCGATTTATTACCCAAGGTATGGGCGTAACGGTTCGCGGACTAATCGAGGGGCAGGAAGGCGCCGTGGCCGCATTTGTTAGTAGTATTAAACAAACCTTACAAATACCATCGAAAATGATTGTTCTTGAATTTCCTCGCACCTTAACCATGCAAAGCCTGCGTAAATCAATTCGTATAGAAACCGAAATTCAGGCAAAAGTACAAATTGATAAAAAGTTGTGGCAGTCATTGATCACAGATATTTCAATCAATGGTTGCCAGTTATTAATAGATAACGGCGAAGAAATTTCGTTAGCAAAAGAAAAAACAGTAACTATTGCGCTTGAAGAGTATGGTGATTTAAAACAGCTTAAGTTATCAGGACAAGTTTGTAGTATTAAACCGGTAGTGAATGGAGTTTCACTTGGTGTGCAGTTTACTGACGCGAGTAAAGAGTCAGTGATTAAACTGTTGCATTATGTGGTTACTATGGAAGGTTAGTCGTTAGCGCTGTGCTTTGATTTAACTTCGGGCTTAACGGCACTTACTTTTGCGTCGATAACAGCATCGCTAATTTGTATGGTAATTTTCTCTCCCAGCGAAACATCTTTAGCACGGCTGATGATATCTCCACTTTGATTGCGCGTCACACTATATCCACGAGCTATGGTTGCGAGTGGGCTAACAATATGTAACTGCTCTATCATATTAACAAAATGCGCTTGTTTATATTGAACAAGCTTATTCATCGCCGTGCTGGCCCGGTGTTTGAGTTGCTGGTTGTGCTGCTGATAATTAAGGATCGCTGTTCTAGGGTTTAGGTGCAGTAACCTAGCGTGTAACTGTTTCACAGGAGCTGATGCCAATTGCACTTTGGAATTAAGAGTATTATTGAGTCGCAATGTAAGCTCATCGGCGCGTTGTTGGTAAAGTCTCAGTTGTTGCTCAGGATGGGTTTGATTAAGGCGATGAGTTAGCTGCTGGCAATGCATACGTGTATTACTAAGCATTTGAGCGGCACAAGTGCTGATTTTATCTCTGAGATTGGCTATTTTTTCATGCATGTCATTGATATCTTTAGCAACAAATTCTGCAGCAGCCGAAGGGGTGACAGCCCTAAAATCAGCAACATAGTCGCTTAGCGTCGTATCAATTTCGTGGCCTACTGCGCTAATTATTGGCAGCGTGCTATTGAAAATAGCTTTTACAACTAGCTCTTCGTTAAATGGCCATAAATCTTCTAATGAACCGCCGCCGCGGCCAACAATTAATAGATCACACTCATTTCGTTGATTGGCGATGTTAATGGCATCAACCAGCTCATACTTTGCTTGCTCACCTTGTACCAGACTAGGATAAATAATCACTGACAACGTCGGGTTACGTCTTTTTAATACGGATAAAATATCTTTAACTGCGGCGCCTGTTGGAGAAGTGACAATGCCAATGGTATTAATTTTTGTCGGTAACGCTTTTTTATGCTCGGCGGCAAACATACCTTGGGCATTTAGTTGTTGTTTTAATTGCTCGTATTGCTGGCGCAACATGCCTTCGCCGGCATCTTCCATTAATTCGATGATTAACTGAAAATCGCCTCGGGGTTCATATAAGGAAACTTTTGCTCTAACAAGCACTTGTTGACCGTTTTGCGGAGTCATTCTGACGCGATGATTACTGCCTTTAAACATCGCACACTTCACCTGAGATTTTTGATCTTTTAGCGTTAAATACCAATGACCTGAGCCCGCAGCGATGAAATTCGATATTTCACCACATAACCAGACAGTATTTAGTTCACTTTCTAGCATAAATCTTACTTTTTTTGTGAGTTCACTTACTTGTAAAATGTGCTGTCCAGCCATAAAAAGTTTACTTTTTCAGGTGTTAAGATGAATATCAGTCAATAATATATAATTGTCGATACCAATGATAGGAACTTTTTTCACTAAAGTTTAAAATTTAAGTTGTTCTACGTTAACAAAACGGTTAAAATTCTGCCGCAATATTTCCTCCCTAACCATACCTTTTTAGAGAGATGTTGCGATGCTAAGAATTGCCCAAGAAGCGTTAACTTTTGATGATGTATTACTTGTTCCTGCTCATTCAAAAGTGTTACCCCACACTGCAGATTTAAAAACCAAACTAACGCGTAAAATTAGTTTAAATGTACCTATGGTCTCTGCCTCAATGGATACCGTCACCGAAGCGCGATTAGCAATAACGCTTGCTCAAGAAGGTGGTATTGGTTTTATCCATAAAAATATGACCATAGCTGACCAAGCTAAAAATGTCTCACAAGTGAAAAAGTATGAAAGTGGTATTGTTTCTGATCCTGTGACGGTTAACCCTGATGAAGCCATTCATGTTGTTGTTGCACTTGCTGACGAATTAGGTTTTTCTGGCTTTCCAGTAGTTGATAAAGCTAACAACTTGGTGGGTATTGTTACTGGACGTGATTTGCGTTTTGAAACTGATTTATCAAAACCCGTGTCGGCATTGATGACGAAAAAAGAACGCTTAGTAACGGTAAAAGAAGGTGCAGAACGAGAAGAAATTCTTCGATTAATGCATGAGCATCGCATTGAAAAAATCTTAATGGTTAACGATGAGTTCAAATTAAAAGGTTTGATCACAGTAAAAGATTATCAAAAAGCAGAAAGTAAACCTAACGCGTGTAAAGACGAATTAGGTCGTTTACGTGTTGGAGCAGCTGTTGGTGTTGGCGCTGGTACCGATGAGCGTATCGATGCTTTGGTAGCGGCTGGTGTTGACGTATTGTTGATTGATACCTCGCATGGTCATTCACAAGGTGTGTTGGATCAGGTTCGCTGGGTAAAACAAAACTATCCTCAAGTTCAGGTTATCGGTGGAAACATTGCCACCGGTGAAGCAGCCAAAGCCTT
>JBNKXM010000111.1:0-6231 GCA_050300315.1 Thalassotalea sp.
GAAACAGCACATTCTGTCGATCAAGCGTTCTCCGTCGCGGCTCACTCAGGCATCCCTGCGCAAAATATGGTGGTTGGTGATAAACAAGGCAATATTGGCTGGACAATCATGGGCCCGATACCAAACAGAACATCAAATTTTGGTGAAACCCCCACCTCATGGGCTAATGGCGAAAATCATTGGTTAGCTTACCTGAGTGAATCTGACTATCCACGCGTCAAAAACCCAGAAAATCATCGTTTATGGACGGCAAATGCCCGCGTAGTTGGCGGTGAAATGCTCGAAAAAATTGGTAATGGCGGTTATGCCTTGGGCGCTCGCGCACAGCAAATTAGAGATGATTTAACGGCAAAACCAATATTCGATGAACAGGAATTACTAAGCATTGCGCTAGATGATAACGCCATTTTCCTTAAGCCGTGGCAGCAGTTTTTACTCGAAAACGTATTAACAACTGATGCGATTAAAGCTGATCCTCTGTGGCAGCAAGCAAAAAGTATTCTTGATACACCTAACCTTAGTGCCGATAAAGATTCCATCGCCTATCGATTAACTCGTAATTTTAGACTCAATTTACGTGACGATATTTTTGCAATATTAAACGAAAACTTAATGGCGCTAGGCGAAGATTACAGTTTTCGCACTATTCGACATCAAATCGAAGTGCCATTATGGCAACTTGTAAATCAACAACCGGAAAACTTTTTATGGCTTAAAGAAGGGGGCTGGCAAGCTAGTTTTAAACGAGCGCTAAGCAAAACGCTTAGCGATATGACCGCCGAACAGCCGCTCAGTGCCGCCACTTGGGGACAGCAAAATACTCTAGATGTTCGCCATCCGATAACGAATGGCATTACTTTCTTAGCTAACTGGCTAAATATGCCAAAAACACCGATGTCTGGCGATAGTTATATGCCTCATGTGCAAGGCAAAGCGTTCGGAGCGTCTGAACGTATGGTGGTTTCTCCTGGACATGAGCAAACCGGCATATTACATATGCCAACCAGTCAGTCAGGGCATCCTTGGAGCCCTTATTTTGGTCTCGGTCATCAAGACTGGTTAGACGGTAAACCATCGCCTTTTTTACCTGGTGAAACTAAATATTCGCTGACATTACTCAGCTACTAACCACAAATTAAGGAAGTAAATTTTATGACAATACTTATCTACTGTTTATTCGCCGCGTTACTGTTACCTTATCTTGCCAAGATCCCTGTGGCTGTTGCAATGCATCAATTAGGTGGTTATGACAATAATCACCCAAGAGCGCAGCAAGCAAAATTAACCGGTTTTGGCGCGCGGGCATTGGCCGCTCATCAAAATGCTTTTGAGTCGTTAATCATCTTTACTCCCGCGGTTTTATTAGCCATTGCTACCGCACATGTCGGTGATAATATTCAACTATTTGCTATGGTGCACCTTGGTGCCAGAGTGCTTTATCACCTGCTCTATCTCGCTAATATTGGCGTAGTACGTTCTCTTGTTTGGGGCGTTGGCACCTTCTCATCTTTTGCCATCGTATGGCACTGTATTTAGCAACATCTCCATGGATATAGCTAAATTGGGTAAACACTCGGTAAATTGATATAAACTAACACTTGAAAAGTATCGGTGAGCTAGATAGAGTTTAGCTATGCATTACATTCAACACTTTATATTTTTTCTCTTTGGTTTTCTGCTGGTCAAACAGTAGGAGTGTTAGTGTCGTCAATTTATAACGCTAAAACCTCCTCTAGGAGGTTTTTTTGTATAAGCGCTGCAATAACGTGCTTATTGATAAGCTAGGTATTGGTAAATTAAAAAACGTTAATTAAGTAGGTACACAGTGAACGAAGAATTAGATCTTAATAAAATCAGAGAAAAAATAACCCAACTCGATCAAGAGTTACTCGCTTTATTTGCTCAACGTCGTGCACTTACTTTAAATGTTGCCAAAAGCAAAGCTCATCAAATACGTCCTGTAAGGGATCAACAACGCGAGCAAGAACTGTTAATTCGCTTGATCAAACAAGGAAAAGAGTACGGACTAGATGCGCATTACGTTACCAGCATTTTTCAAACCATTATCGAAGACTCTGTACTCAATCAACAAGCGTATTTGCAAACGCTAGCTAATCCAAACATCGAAATGCCAACCGTCAGCGTTGCATTTTTAGGCGACAAAGGTTCATACAGTTACTTAGCAAGTCATCGCTATTTTTCACGTCGTGCTGAAAAAATTATCGAGTATGGTTGTTCAAGTTTTAGTGAAATTATGCAACAAGTTGAATCTGGGCATGTTGATTACGGTATGTTACCGATTGAAAATACTAGCTCAGGTAGTATCAATGAAGTCTACGATGCGCTGCAACACACTAATTTATCGATAGTTGGTGAAATCACCCAACCAATCGAGCATTGCTTACTTACAGCAGTAAACAGCTCTTTAGAGCAAATCAAAACCATCTACGCCCATGGGCAACCTTTTACCCAATGCAGTAACTTTTTAGATAAGCAACATGACATTCGCATTGAGTATTGTGAAAGTACCGCTGATGCCATGGCAAAAGTATTAGAATTACAAGATCCTTCCGTCGCTGTTATTGGCAGTGAAGAAGGCGGTAAATTATATCAATTACATGCGTTAGAAAAATCAATTGCCAATCAAACTGAGAATCACAGCCGTTTCATTTTAGTGGCTCGTAAGCCGGTAGAAGTTGCTGAACAAATACCTGCTAAAACCGCTATTATCTTAGCCACAGGACAAAAACCGGGAGCACTAGTTGAATGCTTAGTGGTACTAAAAGATAAAGGCATCAATATGTGCAAATTAGAGTCTCGACCAATTCAAGGACGTCCGTGGGAAGAAATGTTTTATATTGACGTTGAAGCAAATTTAAAACACCTCGCGCTCCAAGAAGCAATCAGTGAAATAACGCCGTTAACTAATTTCATTAAAGTGCTTGGCTGTTATCCTATCGAACACATTAATCCAACAAGCGTACCTAGCAACGCTATCTAGCGTCTAAAACCTAAATCAACTGAGTCAATAATGCGCCTTATCCGCGCATTATTGCTTTGCTTTTGATACGTTGGCGAGCCATTCGACAAGAAATAGCAAGTATCACTAAAAATGCTAATGATGGTAATTCAGCAAGTAATATAGTTGATAACACGTCAAACGCAGAAATACTCGTCAACGCAACTAAACTCAAAGAAGGTAAAATCAGCCAAAAGGTGTGTTCGCTTGTACAAATACCAAACACTTTATTCATCACAGCAACGACAACTAAGGTTGAAATAAACGCCAAAATCCCAGTCACAACACCAGGATAATAATCGAGAATAAAAACAGGATGAGGAAATAAGACTTCAGGAACGGGTACACCTTTCGCGACATTAATCAACCATAGAAATGAACATGCGATTAAGCAACCAAATTTAAACGACCATAGTTTTTTATTTACTACTAACAAAGCACATTCCTTTTATTTATTTTTAAGTTACATTATTATAATTTGTTTTATATCCTAAGTTCACTTTTTAAGCAAGTAGTATAAAAATCATTCTAAAGTTAAGTAAAATACTAATTAACAGATACGTATATTACTCCTCTACATATAATTTTATTTAAAAAAATAGTAAAAATAGTTATATATTTCATGTAATTACAATTAATTCAATCTGTTTAATCAATAATGGTGTGAGATAACACTTAAACCTTACATAAATAAAGGTTATTATTTTTAATAATAACTTTACTGTGGATCAGATATACTTGCGTTAAGATAGATAAGATTGATTTTTAAAGGGAAAATAAAGTGAAAATTTTAGCATCATTGGTCGTTATTATTTTACTAGCATGTGGTGGGGCATTGTGGTTTTTAGCTGACGGCTCACTTAACGACTATATAAAAGCGCAAATAGAAACTGTTGGTAAGGAGCTCACTGAGCAAACCGTTAAAGTCGATCGTGTCGACATACAATTAACTATAGGTGCTGGCAGTATTTACGGGGTTAACTTAAGTAATCCAAGTAAATACCGTTATCCTCAAGCATTTTCTTTAGGAGAAATAACCCTTGATATTAACCTAGAAAGTTTAACTAAAGAACCTATAGTGATTGATGCCTTAGTCATTAACCAGCCTAAAGCCTTTGTGGAGTTCGGTAAAAATGGTGAATCAAACATCAAAGACTTGCTTGATGCAATTGACAAGCATTTGCCAAAATCAACTAGCACGCAGCAAAATACCAGCACACAAGCTGAGCCTAGCATTAGCGTCAGCAAAATTGTCTTAGCTGGCACTGCATTATCTTTAGATCTTTCGGATTTAGGCAATAAAGAACATCAGCTTACCTTACCAGATATTGAATTGCGTGATCTTGGTGGTGAACAAGGGTTACCAGCCAGCGAATTAGGTAGTGTTGTGGTCAAAGAAGTGCTATCTAATATCTGGAAAGAAGCGAAAAATGCTCAAAAGAAAAAATTAAAACAACTTGCTGAACAAAAATTGAAAGACAAAGCAAAGAAAAAACTTTCAGATTTGTTCAATAAATCCTAAGCTTAACCATGTTGGTTTCTTATTAATCAAATAAAACGGAATAAGGGTACGGAAAATGAACGGTCAAAGCACACACGTAAAATGGCTAGCTATGGTATTAATGTTTTGTTCATTTACAAGCTATGGCGCGCAGCTTGAAACACAGCTGTTTTTTGGACAGATGTATAGCTCTGATCTACTTTCTAGTGACCAAGCGACTGATATTTCAGTCGATAACGCAAATAACTTTGGTATTGCTTTGTCATGGAATGATTCACCGAATGGCCAAGGGCAAATAATGCTCAATAGAGTAAGCCATGACTTTACCAGCCCTGAAGATAATGAAAATCACTCTCTTGATATTATCTATGTCCACTTCAACGGCGTAGCGCTATTTCGTCAGCAAAACTATATAACAAGCGTTTCCCTCGGTTTAGGCGGTGCTTATTTCGATACAGATGAGAAAGAAAGCATGTATCCTTCGGCAACAATTGCTATTGGTACCCGTTACGAGTTTTCTGACAATTTAGCCTTTATTACCGAACTACGTGGTTATGCCAGCATTGTCGATAATGATGATGACATGTTCTGTCGAGGCGATGTCTGTAATGCAGTATTTGAAGACAGCTTATGGATGGAAAGTAATATATCAATAGGTCTAGCATTTAAATTTTAATCGTTAACCATCTCATTAACTGACACTTTCTAGATCAATATCAAGAAAGTCGTCAGCAAATTAACATAAGATCCACCACAAATAATTGAAAAATAAATTTATGGCTACCGAACAACAATTAATTTATATCACTAATCCTCAGGGTAAGTATATCTACGTAAATGATGCTTTTTGCGATTTACTTGGTTATAGCGAACAAGAATTACTGACGATGGATAGCCATCAAGTCACTCATGAACAAATGCCAAAAGAGATAATTCATGAGCTGTCGACAACCCTCAATAAAGGCTTTTCGTGGCAAGGTGTGTTACGAATTAAAAACAATGAAGGGCAAGATATTTGGCTAAATACCTTTATTACGCCACAATATCAACACGGCAATATCATCGGTTATCAATCAGTTAGTACGATAGCTGACACTTTGTTAGTACAACGTGCACAAAAAATCTATTCAGCAATAAATCAACAAAGCAAACTTGCAACGTTTGAGTTAACGAAAAATCATAAATTTATTTTTTTAGTATTATTAACACTCATTACTCAATTTTTTATCTACACCTATGTCGGATTAACTACCTCGATATTAGTTGCTTTTGGTGCGATAGCACCGATTGCTATTTTTTGGCAAGACATTATCCCAACGGCGATACGTGCGCAAAAAATGCAGAATATGTACGATTCTACATCGAGAAAAGTGTATTTTGGTAAAGGCACCGCTAGTGTTTTTGATTTTAACTTCTCGATGATTAAAGTGAAGTTAAAAGCCATTTTAGAGCGCACCTTAGACGCAGCGAAACCGATAAAATCTGTGATGAGTAAAGTCACGTCTGGGGTTAATGCCACCAGAGAAAATCTTGAACATCAAAAACAAGAAATAGAACAGCTATCGGTTGCCATGGGGCAAATGCAAGCTTCTACGGCAGAAATTGCTAGTAGTACCGTTAGCGCAGCGACTGATCTCGATAATACCTTTGAGCAATGTGAGGAAGCTCAAAAAGGCATTTACCACACAACCGACAAAATCAGAGATTTAGC
>JBNKXM010000112.1:0-6101 GCA_050300315.1 Thalassotalea sp.
GATAGCAATGGCAATGCAGGATGCTAATTTAGCTCAACAACGCAAACGCGTATCACCGCACCTTGCTGAAGGAGTAACGCTTTAATGGATATTCAAACATTAGCGGAAGAAATCCCAGTAGAAGGCGAGTATTCGCTCGAAGGGATCGATTTTATTTCCAGTGGTGAACAATATCTAACCTTTATGCTTGAGAATGAGCAATATGCAGTAGATATTTTATGTGTTGAAGAGATTCGTAGTTGGGAAAAGCCAACTAAAATACCTAATTCACCCCAAGACGTGTGTGGTGTGATCAATATGCGCGGCATTATTGTGCCAATCATAGATTTACGGATCAAATTTAGTATTGGACAAGCAATCTATACCGAAACGACCGTAGTGATTGTGTTAACTCATCAAGTTGCAGGGCGATCTCGAACAATGGGCTTTGTTGTTGACGCTGTCTCGGATGTGTTAAATGCCGAAGAACGTGACATTAAAAGCTCGCCTGCATTTGGTGGATGTGTGCCACAGCATTATATCAACGGCTTGGTTAATGTTGGCGATAATGTTGTGACATTGCTTAATGTTACCTCTCTTCAGCAATTAGACGCCCACGAACATAATTCAAATTAGCGAAAAGGAATAGTGTATGGAACAAGAACAAGAATACCTAACCTTTGTATTATGTGGCGAAGAATTTGGTGTTGATATTTTATGTGTTCAGGAAATTCGGGTGTGGAGTTCGGTGACTGAGTTGCCAAACAAACCTGAATATTTAAAAGGCGTGATTAATTTACGTGGTGTGATCATACCCATTATCGATTTACGTCAGCGATTTGGTAAAGAACCACTAGCCTATAACGAACAAACCGTGACAATTATTCTGCGTAGTCAAGACCCTAGCCAATCTATGGTGGTGGGTATTGTTGTTGACGCGGTATCTGAAGTTTATAAATTTAGTAAAAGTGCCATTCGCAAGCCTCCCGAATTTGGCAGTCAAATTGATCGCTGCTTTCTAAAAGGCTTAGCATCAACTGAAGATAAATTGATCATATTGCTTGATACACAAACATTACTCAATCAAGACGAGCTTTATAGTATTGATGAAAAACCTACTAATCACGTTAATTTAGAACCATCAACAGAAAATGTTGAGATTGTCAGTTAAGTAAAGGATACCGTTAATATGACGCCAAAACAGATAACTTTAGTTCAAGATAGCTGGCAAAAAGTAGTGCCTATTGCGCCTCAGGCTGCGGAAATATTTTATAACACACTTTTTGAGATGGACCCTTCGTTAAAGCCTCTGTTTAAAGGAGATATAACGGAGCAAGGTAAAAAGCTCATGGCCATGCTTGATACCGCGGTTAAATTATTAAAAGAACCTGAGAAACTACTACCAGCGGTAGAAAAGCTTGGTATTGGTCATGTCAAATATGGGGTTAAAACTGAGCACTACGATACGGTAGGTGCGGCGTTACTAAAAACGTTAGAAATAGGTTTAGGTGATGAATTTACCACACCAGTAAAACGAGCATGGGCAGCAGTATACAAAACGTTATCGACCACGATGATCAATGCTGCAAACGCAGAACTTTCATCATTGAATGAAAATAATCAGCAAACAGAATCAACAGGAACAGATACGGCTATGAGTAATAACAAGCAAAATGCGTTTATTCAAGGAGCGTTACAACAATCGGCGACGGCGTTTATGATGATCGACAGAGACTTTGTCGTTACTTATGTTAATCCAGCAACGATGAAGTTGTTGAAAGAGCATGAGCAAGTATTTCAGTCGGTTTGGCCTGAGTTTAAAGCGAGGGAAGACGCTATTATTGGCTGTAATATCGATATGTTCCATAAAAATCCAGCCCATCAGCGTAAGTTACTTGCTGACGCGGATAATCTTCCTTACACCACGGATATCAATATTGCTCACTTAACGATTGAATTGAATGTTACCGCAATTTTTGATGATGACGGTCAATATATCGGTAATTCATTAGAATGGAGTGACGTTACCCAAGCACGTGCCGATGAGAATCGGGCTATTCAGTTACAAGGCGCTGTCGATCAATCAAGCACTGCTAATATGATGATTGATAGAGATTTTAATATCACTTATGCCAATAAGGCGACGATGGATCTATTTCGTAAACATGAAGCTAAGTTTGCACAAATATTTCCAGGATTTAAGGCGACGGAAGAGGCGATTATTGGAACGTGTATCGATGGATTTCATAAAAATCCAGCGCATCAGCGCAGATTACTCGATGATCCAAGTAATCTACCATGGCAAACAGACATTAGCATTGCAGATTTAACGTTTGAGTTAAATGTTACCGCGATTAGTGATGCGCGAGGAAAGTATATAGGTAATTCGTTAGAGTGGAAAGATGTTACTGAAGTTAGAGCAAAATCGAGAGAAGTTGGTCGATTAACTTCCGCTGTTGAAGGCATGACCACTAACTTAATGATGTCAGATCTTGCTGGCAACATAGTCTATGCCAACCCTGCGGTTCTTCAGATGTTAAGGCGTCGGGAAACTCAATTACGCACTGCGTTGCCGTCGTTTAGCGTCGATAGTTTGATCGGAACAAATTTTGATGCATTTCATAAAAATCCGGCTCATCAACAAAATTTACTGGGTAATCCTGATAACTTACCGTATAGCACCGAAATATCTATCGTTGGCTTAACTTTTGGGTTGTCAGCCATCGCCTTGCGCGATGAAGAAGGCAACCACGTTGGTTGTGCAGTGCAATGGACAGATTTAACTGAAGAAAAAGATGCGCAAGCTCAAGTAGAGAATATGATCAATGATGCGATATCTGGTCAGTTAGATAGCCGCATTGATACCTCAAATTATAATGGTTTTATGAAAGGCTTGGGAGATAGTATCAATAGCTTGATGAATGCGGTTGTTGATCCAATTACTGAAGCGATTAATGTAGCGCAAGCCTTATCAAAAGGCGACTTAACACTTACCATGGATGGCCAGTATGCAGGGGAGTTTTTAGCACTTGCAGAGGCAATGAATGGTTCTATTCGTAATCTAAGTAATATGGTTGACGAGATACGTTCAGCCTCGACCAATGTCTTTGATTCAGCGCGAGAAATTGCTGAAGGTAATAATGAGTTGAGTCATCGCACTGAATCTCAAGCGTCTAGCCTTGAAGAAACGGCTTCCGCTATGGAAGAGTTAACCAGTACCGTGCAGCAAAATGCAGAAAATGCTTCAGAAGCAAGTAAGCTTTCTAATTCTGTCATGGTCAAAGCAACTAATGGTGGTGCTGTCGTTAAAAATGCGATTACCGCTATGAGCGATATTAATAAATCGAGTAAAAAAATTGCCGATATTATTAGTGTCATTGATGAAATAGCGTTCCAAACTAATCTGTTAGCGTTAAATGCTGCCGTTGAAGCGGCGAGAGCTGGAGAGCAAGGTCGAGGGTTTGCTGTTGTTGCCGCTGAGGTGAGAAATTTAGCACAACGCTCTGCGGGCGCCGCGAAAGAAATTAAGGGTTTGATCAATGACAGTGTTGAAGCAGTAGGACAAGGCACTAAGTTGGTTGACGAAACAGGACAAACCTTTACTGAGTTAGTGGCTGCGATAGAAGAAGTTGGCAAAATGATTGGTGACATCGATAGTGCAGGCAAAGAGCAAGCTGCAGGTATTGGTGAAGTGAGTGCTGCGGTTAGTCAAATGGATGAAATGACACAACAAAACGCGGCGTTAGTTGAAGAGGCTGCTGCATCGAGTAAGTCCATGGAAGAACAATCACAATCGTTGCTTGATCAAGTGGCGTTCTTTAATAACGGCGAACAGTCAGTAGCAACAAGTAGAACACCTGCTTCAAGATCTGCCAATCGAGCAGTCGCCAAACCAGCTTCAACACAGCGGGTAACTCGTGAAAAAATCCCTTCTGATCAAGAATGGGAGGAATTCTAGTCTTTATTTATGAGTAACGAAAGAGATCGCTCGTTCCGGCTGACAGATAAGGAGTTTAAATTTATCTGTCAGCTTGTCTATGATATTGCAGGTATCGTTTTAAATGATAGTAAGCGTGAAATGGTTTATCGCCGACTCACACGAATCATCAGAGAACGAAAAATCGCCTCATTTAGCCAATATTGTCAAATACTCAAAGACAATACTGAGCAAGAAAAAAATTACTTTATCAATGCTATTACCACTAACTTAACCAGTTTTTTCCGTGAAAATCACCATTTTGATTATTTGTTAAAAACCGAATTACCGAACTTACTCGAAAAAAATAAGCAAACAAAGCGTATACGTATATGGTCATCAGCAAGCTCTACTGGTGAAGAACCTTACAGTATTGCAACGGTAGTGTATGAAACCTGTAAAAACTACTTGTCGAGTTGGGACATTAAAATTTTGGCAACTGATATTGATAGTGATGTCTTAGCAAAAGGTCAGCAGGGTATCTATGATGAAAGGCGAATAGAAGAGATCCCAGAAGTCTATAAAAAAGCTTATTTTGTTAAAGGGACAGGAGACAATGTTAATAAAGTGAAAGTCGATGCTCGATTACAGAAGTTATTAACATTTAAACAATTGAATTTGTTACATGAGTGGCCAATGAAAGGACCATTCGACATTATTTTTTGCCGAAATGTAATTATTTATTTTGATAAGCCAACTCAGCAAGATTTGTTTGAACGGTATTATGAAATTTTAGCACCAGGTGGGTTGTTAATTTTAGGACATAGTGAAAACTTAGGTAGTTATCAAAAGTATTTTGATAACGTCGGTCGAACTATTTTTAGAAAACCCGTGTTAACACAAGGTATAAAGTAGCAAAGGTAACCTAGATGAGTTTTACGCGGCAAAATAATACTCAAGTGATGCAATGTTTAGCTCATTGTTTGCCGGAGTTTAGTCATATAAATCATTACTGGGATAAGCAGCGAGGTATGGTCGTTGCTAAAATTTTACCCGGTGAGTTTTATATGACCAAAGATAACGTAGCGGTGGCAACAACCTTAGGTTCTTGTATCGCGGCCTGTATTTGGGATACAAGAGAAAGAATTGGTGGCATGAATCATTTTATGTTGCCACTGACAGAAAAAGAAGCACATGAAGTTGATTGGGGTAAAAGAGGCTTAGCATCAGATGCCACGCGTTATGGTAATTTTGCGATGGAGCATTTGATTAATTTAATTTTAAAGAATGGTGGCAGGCGGATTAACCTTAGAGCCAAGTTATTTGGTGGTGGTAAGGTCTTAAAGCAAATGTCTGATGTAGGACAAAAAAATATTGATTTTGCATTGCATTACTTAGCAAACGAAAACATCATATTAGAAAGCTCTGACCTTGGCTCAGTTTATCCGCGTAAAGTATTGTTTGAACCGTCTACTGGCAGAGCATTTGTTAAAAGGCTGGATAATTTACACAACGATACTATTGTAAGAAGAGAATCTGATTATCGTAGTCACCTTGACAACAAACCAGTTGATGGCGATATCGAGTTATTTTGATGTGTCATTTGCATTAAGCAGATAGAGTCTTAGATTGAATGAAAAAAATCAAAGTATTAATTGTAGATGACTCTTCGGTTATTAGAGGCATCGTTAATGAAATCCTCAGTAGTGATGACACTATCGATGTTGTTGGTGAAGCGAAAGATCCGTTTGTTGCCAGAGAAAAAATAAAACAACTTAACCCAGATGTTATTACCTTAGACGTTGAAATGCCGAAAATGGATGGCATTACGTTTTTGGAAAACTTAATGCGTTTGCGCCCTATGCCTGTGGTGATGCTTTCTACATTAACAACAAAAGGGGCTGATATTACGCTAAAAGCACTTGAATTAGGGGCGGTTGATTTTATTGCTAAACCTAGTTTTGAAGAACTCATTAGCTCTAAAGAGCGTTTTAGTGAGCTGTTACTTGCTAAAGTGAAATCAGCAGCAGGTGTTGATCAAAAAAATTATTCGCTTGTCAGGTCTATTCGAGACGAAAAAGTAACTAAGACTCAACAATTTTCTGGAATAAAGAGAAGTAATCATTTGATTGCCATAGGTGCATCAACTGGTGGAACAGAAGCGATTCGTACGGTGTTATTGGATATGCCAAGCAATAGCCCTGCA
>JBNKXM010000113.1:0-6099 GCA_050300315.1 Thalassotalea sp.
ATTGCATTCATTTTGGTCGATTTTTCCAGTGGCGTCAGATCCTCCTTTTCAAGCGCTTCGATTTTTTCACCAACCCCCATAAACTTGATCGGCTTACCCGTGATATGACGAATCGACAATGCTGCACCACCACGAGCATCACCATCAGTCTTTGTTAAGATCACGCCGGTTAAAGGCAAGGCATCATTAAATGCTTTAGCCGTGTTGGCCGCATCTTGACCTGTCATAGCATCGACAGTAAACAAGGTTTCTATTGGATTAATGGCGCTGTGTAGATCTTTGATCTCGCTCATCATGTCTTCGTCAACATGTAAACGACCTGCAGTATCAACAATTAGTACGTCAAAAAAGTTTTTCTTCGCGTGATCGATTGCCGCATTGGCAATATCAATCGGTTTTTGTGCGATGTCGCTTGGGAAAAATTCAACACCTACTTCACTTGCTAATGTTTCTAACTGTTTAATCGCAGCGGGACGATAAACATCAGCACTGACCACTAGGACTTTTTTCTTTTCTCGCTCTTTTAAGTATTTAGAAAGTTTAGCGACTGAGGTTGTTTTACCCGCCCCTTGCAAACCCGCCATTAAGACCACAGCAGGTGGCGTTATTTTTAGATCGAGCGCTTCATTCACTTCGCCCATCGCATTTTCAAGTTCTTTCTGAACGATTTTGACAAACACTTGACCCGGCGTCAGGCTTTTAGAAACATCTTGCCCAACCGCACTTTCTTTGACTTTAGCAATAAATTCACGAATGACAGGTAATGCGACATCGGCTTCCAGTAGCGCCATGCGCACTTCACGTAATGTCTCTTTAATATTGTCTTCAGTTAATCGGCCTCGACCACTGATATTTTTTAGCGTTTTCGTTAAACGATCGGAAAGATTTTCAAACATGTAAATACTCTAGTAATAGCTAAATAGAGAAAATTATCGCCATTATACGCGTCGAGCAAATAAGCGAAAGTAATAAATGAACATCTCTTTAATATGGTGCCTACCTCATTTTTTCAACCGGAGAGTAACTCGCGGTCGACAAAACTTGCGTTAAATCATTCCTTCATAAAATAAATATGATAAGCTAAACCGCTCAATTATTACGTTGCCTGATACATGGATATACTTTCCCAATTTCTTAATAATTTTATTGATTTAGCCTTAGATACTAGCCCCTGGCTATTGGCTGGTTTAGTCATCGCCGGTATGTTAAACGCGTGGATATCAACCTCAGTGTTAACGAAACACTTAGGCAAAGGTAAAACAGCTATCGTTAAAGCGGCAATTATTGGCGCGCCTTTGCCCCTTTGTTCATGCAGTGTAATTCCGGTCGCTACAGAATTAAGACGAGGCGGAGCGTCAGTGCCAGCAACATCGGCATTTTTAGTGTCAACGCCTGAAACGGGTGTCGACTCCATCTCAGTATCCTACGCATTGTTAGGGCCTTTAATGGCCGTTTATCGCCCAATCACTGCGATACTTTCAGCAATAATCACTGGGCTTCTTGTCTCGACCACTAAAGAACAAGTAAGCGCAGCACAGACAAGTACAAAAACTTGCTGCACGAGTCAAACAAACGAAGTACCAACAGAGACTAAGTCGTCATGTTGTGCCAGTAAAACTCAAGATAAACAAACAGGTGTAATTCATCGTTCATTAAATGGCTTACGTTACGCCGCTACACAACTGATTGATGACCTGATTATTTGGTTAGTTATCGGGCTTATTTTTGCCAGCCTAGTCAAAACATTTGTCCCTCATTCACTATTATTAGCATACGGCAGTGGTCTGCCAGCCATGTTAATCATGATAGTTATTTCAATTCCTATGTATATTTGTGCAACAGCCTCAACACCTATAGCTGCAGGACTTATAGCCGCTGGCATTTCACCAGGTACGGCATTGGTGTTTATGATGGCAGGCCCAGCAACGAATATTTCGACATTAGGGGTGATAAAAAATGAAATGGGCGCACATGTGCTTAGCCGCTATCTATTAGGTATCGTTTGTTGTGCTATTTTTTTTGGCTTAGCGCTAGATTGGGGGATTGCTTTTTTTGCACTTGATTTTAATCAGCAAATCCAACAGGAACATCAAATGCTTCCGTTATGGTTGAGTATTAGTTGCTTGTTAATTATTAGTGTTTTTGCGATAAAACCGCTTCGACGTTTAATAATGACATAAAACAAAAAAGCATTAACAACACTGGTTTCATTGATTAATTCTGATAAAATTTGACCACTTAAATTTTATTTTGATCAAACAGACAACATATTTTGGAGTAATTTTTGGATTTTTCAAATATTGGGGCAATCAGCGCATTTATTTGCTATTCAATTGCCACCTTAGCCATTATTTTTCGTCTTTTCCATCCTAAAGGACCAAACATTATAGTTGTCTTGTTCTTTGGCTGTTTAGCTATTATTTTTCATTCGCTCACCACAACACATTATTTGTTTACCAACAGTAATATTGATTTTTCCTTACCTAATGTTATCTCCTTAGTGAGTTTGATTATCACCTTAACCGTTACCTCAATTGCGTTACGTTATAAAGTAAATTTACTGCTACCAGTAACATATGGCTTCGCCGGCATTTGGCAATTAATAACGGTGATGATCCCGCATGAGCACCATATCCCACTTGCTATCGAACAATTTGCCGTTTTTTCTCACGTAACAACAGCGTTGATCGCCTATTGTATTTTGATTATTGCAACACTTTATGCATTTCAAGTTGCATATATTAATATGAAACTAAAAGATAAAAACCTCACTGCCGTCAGTCATTTACCACCATTAATGCAAGTTGAGGGACAGCTATTTTATATTCTAGCGATCGGAACAATTTGTTTAGCAGTTAGTCAAATCATTGGCTTAACTTTTATGGATAATTATATAACGAAGGAAACTGCTCATAAAACCGTGTTGTCACTGTTAGCTTTAGCTGTTTATTGCACCATTTTATGGGGGCATTATAAGCAAGGTTGGCGTGGACACCGAGTGTTGATGCTTATGATCAGCGCTTCAGCGCTATTAACGCTAGCGTATTTTGGTAGTCGCTTCGTGAAAGAATTTCTCTTATCGTAGTTTTTAAGGTATAACTAACTTAGCTTGCCATTGAATGGCAGTTAAGTATTGTTGTTTAGTAACATAGGACCCCCTTCTTGGATAACATATCAACCAATATGCTGTTTACCATACTTGGTATTCTCATATTAATTTCTGCCTATTTTTCAGGTTCTGAAACAGGCATGATGTCACTTAACCGCTACAGGTTACGTCACTTAGAAAAACAAAATCATAAAGGTGCCAAACGAGTCAGTCGTTTACTTGCAAGCCCAGATAAATTGATCGGCTTAATTTTAATCGGTAATAACCTGGTTAATATTTTCGCCTCACTTATTGCGGGTATTATTGCAGAACGTTTGTTTGGTGACGCGGGTATTTTTTACGCCGGTCTATTACTGACCTTAGTGATCCTTATTTTTGCCGAGGTCACGCCAAAAACGATGGCGGCGCTTTATCCTGAAAAAGTTGCATTTCCAAGTTCGATTATTTTATCTATCTTATTAAAGCTACTTTACCCGTTCGTTGTCACGGTCAATTGGATCACTAACGGCATATTAATGTTACTTGGTGTTAGCTCTGAGCAGCGAGAACAGCACAGTTTAAGCTCGGAAGAACTGCGCACTGTGGTGAATGAATCTGGCGCACTATTAGCTGAACGAGATCAAGACATGCTAGTGAGTATCTTAGATCTTGAGAAAGTGACCGTTGAAGACATTATGATCCCGCGCAGCGAGTTAGTCGGTATCGATATTAATGATGACTGGAAGAAAATCCAGAAACAATTAACTCAATCTACTCACACTCGGGTATTGTTATATCGCGATAGCATTGATGACGTAGTCGGTTATTTTCACATGCGCGATGCACTTAAGCTGCTTTCCAAGAACCAATTTACCAAAGCGACCTTAATACGAGCGGTGCGTGAATTATACTTTATTCCTGAAGGTACCACGCTTAATGTGCAATTATTAAAATTTCAACATGCTAAAGAACGATTAGGGCTTGTTGTTGATGAATATGGTGATATCCAAGGTCTTGTCACGCTAGAAGATATTTTAGAAGAAATCGTTGGCGACTTTACTACTACCATGACGCCAGCAGCAAGTGATGAAGTGAATATTCAACCTGATGGTAGCTATTTAGTCGATGGCACCGCGACTGTGCGAGATATAAATAAGGAAATGAATTGGAAGTTTCCAACCGACGGACCAAAAACGCTAAATGGTTTGATATTAGAATACTTGGAAGACATTCCCCAAGCTAACCTGAGTGTAAGAATTGCTGGCTACCCGCTGGAGATTGTCGATGTTACCGACAACATGATAAAAACAGTAAGGATTTTACCTGAGTTTTATCAAGGCAAAATTGAACACAACGAGTAATTCATTTATATCACAGATGAAACAAATAGCCGTTAGCGACTTAAAATTAAAAGAGATTTTGACTCGCATCCCGTTTTTTAGTCTGTTTTCAGCAAATGAACGAGCGGCTTTCTTTGCCCAATCGCTAAAGTTTTACCTCTGTAAAAAAGATAAATACATTATTAATAGCGGAGATAAAGAAACAAATTTCTACATTATACTTTCTGGCCAAGCGAGCGTCCGTGTTAAACAAGATCAACAAGAAGTCGCCATACTTAGCGCGGGTTACTTTATTGGTGAAGGCGCCTTCGTTAATAGCCGCCCCCGTTCAGCCAGTATTATCGCAAAAACAGACGTTATGCTGATTTGTTTAGATCAGGAATCCTTAATGAGGTTTCCTGCGAGCATTCGAGAAAAGATTAAAGATCAAATAATAGAAGGGATGGCATTAAGGCTCGCTGATATGAATCTCAAATACATAAATGTGGATAATTAAATTTCCTTACCATAATACTCACAAAGTTATCCACAAGATAGGCAGCTCTCACATGTTTCCACAATTTCTGTGGATAACAATATCAAGACCACTAAAATAACGCCTTTACATTTTGCAATCGATTTTTGATAAAAATATGAAGTTTTTTTAACAAATATTTAAAGCCCAAATGGAAAGCGGACTAGGTAAGAATTTCGATAAAATACGTTGTTTTGGCAAGAAAAATGCTATTTGTACTATTCTGATCTTGATAAACAATTTGTCAGGTTAAGCGATATAAACTAATAATTTCTTCGTAAGAAAATTAAGCTAAAAAAATATCAAAATCCACGCCATTTTGACTTTCTCGTCTTACAAGCAATAAGCATAGCCAACAAGCCAAAATACGCCTTATTCCCGCCTAATAACGCTTACACTGACAAAGTTATCCACCTATTAGAGCTATCGATTACTTATTGACGATATTAGCCGAAGAACAGCCGCCACAACCAGCCTTTGTCTAAATCTGCTTCACAACTTTTTAATTGACTTCCGTATTTACGGGCTCTGCTATCCACTTTTCTTGCAACCTTAGTTAACCAAGCTTTTTTCTTATAAGTTTTACGCTTAAAACCACCCCAGCCTTCGTGGTAATTTAGGTATTGGTTGTAAGCATCCCATTTAGAGACGCCATTAAGTTTCTGGGTTTTATATACAAACCATGCCATAAAATCTATTGCATCATCAAAATCATCTCGATCTGCGCCCGAGTTATCGGTTTCTCGTATATAATCGTCCCAAGTCATCGTCTTGGCTTGCGAATAACCATAAGCGGTACTAACGCGTCCCCATGGAATAAAACCGAGCAAATAGTCTCTTGGTGGTAGAGCATCTTCTTTAAACGAACTTTCCTGATACATCATGCTCATTGGTACGTGTATCGGCACGCCCCAACGAGATCTTGCATCTTTTGCCGCAAAATACCAATCGCGATGCTCACGAAATATTTCACATAAATTCTCAGGATTTTTTGGTGGCGCTGTGGCACAACTAGATAAGATAATTGAACAAAAACAACTAATAACAACTAATTTCAACTGAGTCATAACGGATAATGGGAGATTATTTTACTGATGGTTATCATGCCAGAAAGTGAACTGTTTTGGCACTTTTTACAAAAAAATAAAAAAACTTTA
>JBNKXM010000114.1:0-6068 GCA_050300315.1 Thalassotalea sp.
CCATTGGTGCTTGGCATTTTTGTATTTACTTGTGCAATTACATATTTGGCCGATTTTACTGCCGATGCGACCACATCAACACTGACACCTAGTGAGCAATAGCCGTATTCGTCTGGTGGGCTAACCATGATCAGTGCTGCATCAAGCGGTAAAATATTTTCTTTAAAGAGCGTAGGGATTTCTGAAATAAAGCAAGGAGTATAATCTGCTCGTCCTTCAGCAACGGCTTCTCGCACATTTTTGCCGCCAATGAAAAAAGAGTTAACTTTAAAGAGATCCTTATGTTCAGGCTTCGCCCAGACATTATCCGAGAAAGTTAAAATATGGACGGTTTCAATATCGTGCAGGCGGGCACTGTTTTCAATGAGATCTTGAACTAATGCATTGGGCACGGCGGCATTAGAGCCAATAAATATACGATTACCTGATTTTAAATAGTTGCCCCATTGAACAGGGACACCGTTTTTATCTGTGAGTGACATTAGCGACCAATTTCTCAATAAAATGATAATAATCTGATGTGCTACATCATAAGCAATATATTAATAACAATGCTTTGATATAGCACAATTTTTTATAGATGGGTTCATAGCGCAATAGTTGCACATTCGCTATCTTATCTGCAACTTGCTATTAACTATTTTCTACTCTAAAACCAATTTTGAGCGTAACTTGAAAGTGACCTACCTTACCGTTAACTATATGGCCTCGTGTTTCGGTTACTTCAAACCAATCCATATTACGTATCGACTTGTGACATTCAGCAAGGGCATTGTTAATAGCATCTTCAATGCTAGCGGTTGAAGAGCCTACCATTTCAATTTTTTTGTAGGTGTGATGATCAGACATCTTTGTATTCCTTATATTTTTTAGTCTCATTTCACTATAGTTCAATTCTTATTAAACGGTAGTTGTAAAGACAAGCTAGACATCGCCTCGGTCAGGCTTTATCCTGAGTTCAATTTAACTGGTATTATCAGTTGGCAGAGAGTGTGGGTTTTCACTCTTAATAGAATAAATTAGGTGACTTTAATGTACGCAGCAGTAACAGGTTGGGGAAAATGTCTTCCTCCCGCAATTTTATCCAATGATGATTTAGCAACATTTTTGGAAACAAATGACGAATGGATCACCACACGCACAGGGATGAAAGAGCGTAGAATTTCACATGTTAATGTCAGTGAACTGGCGTATGTTGCCTGCGAACGAGCATTAGCTGCTGCAGGCAAGAGCGCGTTAGATGTTGAACTCATTGTTTTTGGTAGTACCACGTTTGATGAATTATGCCCTAATGCTGCGTCAAACGTGCAGCAACTATTGGGCGCAGAAAACGCCGCCTGTATGGATGTTAACACCGCATGTACCAGTGGCATGTATAGCTTAACAACAGCTACTGCGATGATTAAAAGTGGCGTAGTAAAATCGGCGTTAGTGATTGGCGCAGAAGCTATTTCGCCGATTATGGATTGGAGCAATCGTGATGTTGCTGTCTTGTTTGGTGATGGTGCAGCCGCGTTATATTTAGAAGCCTCAGAACAACCTGCTGGGGTGTTAGCCGAATCACTTGGGTGTTTTGGTCAGTCGAGAGAAATATTAGCGGTTCAAGGCTGGGGCATGAAATATGCGAACCAATCTAGGGTGCTTGGTGATGCAAAGTGGGCATTTTTAGGTCAGGAAATCTTCAAAAAAGCGGTTGCTGGCATGGCGCAAGGTTGTGTTAAAACCTTAGAGAAATTGAGCTTTACTGCGCAAGATGTCGATTTAGTAGTTCCTCATCAGGCAAACCTTCGCATCATTGATTATGTGGCAAAGAAATTAGATTTGCCAAAAGAGAAAGTGTTTATCAATATCGAAAAATACGGCAACATGTCAGCGGCAACTGCGCTTGTCGCTTTGGTTGAGGCGATTGAAGAGGGTCGAGTAACTCCTAATAGCCATGTCTTAATGCCGGCATTTGGTGGTGGTCTTACTTGGAGTGCGCATTTGCTGAAATTCGGCGAACGTACAACAGCAATTGGCCAATCAGAGGTTAACTTGCCAGCATCGGATAAAACAGGCTTGCAGTTGGTTAATGACATTATTGCCAGTAAAGGGTAATTAACGCCATCTATTGCAAAGGGGAGAACGTTGTTAATTGGTTGAAGCAAAAATTGCTTGTTGTTGATCAACAACCAACACTTTGTAACCACTTGATTCTGTTTTCCCCCAAGTCGACTTACGTTCAAAATGAAAGGTTTTTTCGGTGTTAACTAACCTGTCATTGATCAAGCGATAGGCCGATGTATTAGATTGCGAGAGTGTCATGGTAAAAAAGATATAAGCACTGCCGCTGCCATTAAAGGTGATCTTACTCTCAATTGGTACGCCATTGTCATCAATTGTGATCTGATAACGACCGTTAAACTCATCTACATATTCATGTACTTCTTTATTTTCAATTACTGCAGCTAAAGGCAGATCAAAGTTTAATTGCCGTAGTGAATGGCCTAGGTCGTTGATTTGTTGTTCATTAATAAACTGAGCTTTATTGATAAAGCGCAAAAGATTAGGCGCGGCTGAGAGCATATTGTTCATTTCAGTTACGTCGATATCGTTAACGGCATTCAGCGTTGGCGTGTTGGTATCTTCATCCTTTTCTTTTTGTTCAGCTTCCTGTTCGAGTTTCGTTAACGTCTCTGCATTAAATGCCATTTGTAGTCCATGATGACCATTAGCTAAGTTAACTTGTATTTGACCAGTTTTAGTTTTTTGTTGCTTCTTTTTCCCGCGTTTTTCAGTGAAGGAAGATTCCAGCGTTGCTGAAATAGGGCTATTACCTTCAAGTTGCGCTAACGCTTTTTTGAGATCGGCTAAACCGTCGGCATAAGCGGTAAAACTAGTGCTTGCGGTGAAAATTGAAAAATAAGCGAGTGATCTAATGAAATAACCTGATTGCACAACATAACCTTTTTACTGTAATTAATAAAACTGTGATTAATAAAAACGAATGGACGCACTTTGCGTTGTTAGCGCTAATACGTCAATCTCTCTATCGTTACTAAATATGTCTTTACCGTGAGATTGGCGTAATGTATTTAAGTTCATTCGTTAACCGTATAAAAAGCATTGTTTGTTGAAATATATCGATATTTGACCTTTTTTCAATTTTACTGTTATTGTTAACAAAAATAATAATGATAAAACCATACGAGGATAGTGAATGTCTCAAGTAGCAACAGACGTGACCAAAGAAGATATTAGAGCCGCTTATCTAAGCGCGGAAGACTTAAAGCTAGCTGTGTCTTTACTGTATCAGGCCTATCATGACGATCCCGTATTTTTAGAAATTTTCAATGGTGATAAAAGCGATTACGAGCAAAGACTGCGTTCGGCGATTCGTGAAGAATTAAATGCGTTTTGGCAAGCTAAACAACCTATGGTTGGTTTGTATTTAAAAGAAGCCATGGTCGGCGTTGCCTGCTTAAATAGCCGCCAAGATGGTGTAACCGCCGACAGGTTTTGGCACTGGCGCTTAAAAATGCTGCTTGGTGCGGGCTATTTTAGTACTAAGCAAATGATCGAAAAAGAAGAAATCGTTATGTCAGCCGTGCCAATGGAAAAATTTCATGTGCTGTCGTTTATCGCTATCCATCCATTACATCAACATCACGGTTTTGGCCATTATTTAATGGCGGCAGTCAACACCTTACTTGATGAACATCCCGACAGTGAAGGGGTTGCGGTTTACGCAACCAATGAGAAATATAAAGCGTTTTTTAATGACGTTGACTATCAATTTATCAAGGAAGTTGCCGTTGGCAATGTTTCAGGCTCATTAATGGTGCATTATCGAACAGCCCATTAATGCATAGTGTCGATAAAAGCCAATGCTATAATAAGGTATTGGCTTTTTTGTTTGTAACGAGATATCTTCCCCTTAATTTTGATGTTTTAGTGGTAAATAGATTAAAATCAATACGATAGCTAATATGGTTGTCGAATATTATTTATTAAAAGATAAGTAAAATGGAGCATGCCGTTGAAGGAAAAATACATCATTACCAAGCAAGAGATAGAGGATTTTCCAGGTACTAATAAAACGCATTTTTTAAATGATAATGCGCAACGGATCAATAAATCATTAGGTGATTTAACAGGGCTTTCACAGATAGGTTTTCATATCATCGAAGTGCAGCCCGGAAAAGAAACAACTGAATTTCATCGCCATTATCACGAAGAAGAATGTGTTTACATATTAGCTGGTAACGCAGAAGCGCACATAGGCGATGAAAGATATCAAGTATCAGCGGGAGATTTTATCGGTTATCGCGCAGGTGGTGCCGCCCATTCGCTAAAAAATGTTGGTTCCGAGTTATTACGATGCATTGTCGTAGGTCAACGCAGTGAACATGATGTAGCCGACTATCCAAAACTCAAAAAACGCATTTATCGACATAAAGATTTACCGTGGAATCTGGTCGATATTGACAATATTGAAGAGCCAGTAGCGGGTAAAAAATAATGCTTTGCTACACTGATAGACGCCTTATATCATTTTTTTAGCTATTTTTGATGCAATTTACGTTATAATTGATAGGTAATACTTTGAATTATATTGAAAAATGCATGAGACGATGATGAAACGCTCAGCGATAACTGTGAAGGGAATATACAACGAATGAAATATGGTTCAGCGCTAGTTTGTCTTGGCATGATTTATAGTATTAATGCCCAAGCTGAGCAAGAGATTGATTTTGCTAATCTTTCGCTTGAAACATTAGCTAACCTCAAAGTTAAAATAGCGTCTCGAAACGACACGCCACTATGGCAGAATCCTTCTTCGGTTTCATTAATCACACGTGATGATATTGATCGCCTAGGCTTAAGAACCTTGGTTGACGTATTTAGTCAAGTGCCTGGCTTTTATAGCATGATGGATAGCACAGAAGGAAATCTCTCGCATATGGTGCTGCGTGGACACGCGCAAAACTACGCTAATACCTTGTTGATATTACTTAATGGTCAACGTATCAACGATGACTATACTGGCGGCATTAACTATTTCATCCGTTATTTTAATATCCATGATGCCAGTAAAATAGAGATCATTCGTGGTCCAGGTTCTGCTTTATACGGCTCTAATGCGTATTCTGGTGTGATCAATATTATTACCGATACGCGTGAGCAACTAACGGCAGAGCTTGGTAGTCAAGGTCGGGTAGCTTTGTCGGCTGGTAAGCATGTATCACTTGCTGACTGGCAATTAGGCTCGTCGGTAAGTCTATATCAGGATGATGGTGACACATTTACTGATGTCTTTGATCGGGCAAACTTACAACATTCAACCCAAGATCCTCACGAAGTAACGCAAGTGAGCTTTTATGCGAACAATCAGCGTAGCAAACTTAACGGCCAATATTTGCATTCAAATCGTCAAGATTTTTATTTGTTTAGACGCTTACGTGATGGTGTGACGGAATTAGATCTCAAGCATTGGATGATTTATGGCAGCCATCAACTTGTTAATCAAGGCGCTTGGACAGTAGATGTGTCAGCGGGTTACCAAAATGCCAAGCGTAATTCGTTATCGGCTTTAGTGGCAGGAGGGCAAGCGCCTTATGATGATGCTGATTTTCTCTTTGGTTTAGATTTTAATTATCAGTCATCAAATATCGCGCTTGATGCCACTTATCAAGCAGGACAGAACAGCATTGTTAATTTTGGCAGCTCTTTGGTAACCAGTGATATACCGCGAAGTTATCTAAAAAGTAATTATGATATTTTTGGTGATGAGCATTATCTAGATAAGGTGGTGACTTTTAGCAGTGATCCCGCGTTTCGAACGGTAATTGATAAAACCAGAAGGATCAGAAGTGGTTATCTTCAGTATCAATGGAATGCCAGCTCAGCGTTATCATTTACTACAGGCATTCGGTATGACAGCTACAACGATATCGATAATGCGTTAACGCCACGTTTGTCTATGGTACATCAACTCAGTGAACATCAAGGTTATAAGCTTATTTACGGACAAGCGTATCGCGCACCTTCGCTTGGTGACTTATATGATGAGGAAAGTGGCCTTACGG
>JBNKXM010000115.1:0-6055 GCA_050300315.1 Thalassotalea sp.
ATCATTGTTATTAATAAGGTTTATATCTGGCGTGCAGGTGTTGTAAGTAATACATTAAAAAGTGAGCAGAATAAAACGGGCTGTATAATTTACGGATGTAATTTAATAAATCGATTTGTATTCTAAGAAATAACTAAGTGTTATTAACACTAAAGAACAATTAGTGGCGCTCACTACTGACTTGACAGCTATTCATTCTAAAATATAATTAACTGACCAGTCAGTCATTTGTGTTTTTGGTGAAGCGGAACTTAAATAATGAAACGAGCAATTAGTGAATTAGAGAAAACGAAGCGGCGCAACGCTATTTTAGCGGCAGCACTCGATGCGTTTTACTTGCGTGGTTATACGGCGACCAAAATGACCGACATAGCTGAACGTGCAGCTATCTCTAAAGGCACGTTATATCTGTATTTTTCATCAAAAGAGCAAATGTTTTTAGCTGTTATAGAAACGATAGCTTTACCTAAGGCGAGTCAAGCGGCTGAGTTACTAAACAGTGCAAGTTCAATTAGAGAAGGGCTTGGACGTATTTTTCAAATTGCTCCTATGCTTATTCAAACAACGCCACTACCTAAGGTGATGAAGGTGTTGATTTCGGATGCGTTTTCGTTTCCAGAGATTGTTCAACGTTATCGTCAGCAAGTGATTGATGTGATGTTAGCCGCATTAACAGCCTTGTTAAAGCGAGGCATAGCGTCTGGTGAAACGGATATTCCTCATCCTGACATCGCGGCTAAATTGGTTATCGCGCCAATGATTTTCTCTGTAATTTGGACAGTCGTGTTTGAAGTAGAACAACAGAATAAATTGGATTTAAATAAATTTTTTCAGCTTCATAACGAGTTGTTAATTAACGCATTGGGGTTAAAAAATGAGATTGCTTAATAACGCAAGAAAAAGCTTGGCGTTAGTAACGTTAGCTTTGCTAGTCAATGGCTGCAATGACGAGCAACAACAAGGTAAGTTTACTGGCTATGTTGAAGCGGAATATATTTATTTGGCGGTGCCAGATGCTGGTTGGATCACTTCACAGAATGTTGTGTTAGGAGATGAAGTGCGCCAAGGTGATATTGTTACCGCATTAGATGATGTCTATCAGACGTTAGCAGTTAGTCAGCAAAATCTAGTCAAGCAGCAAAAAGCTGCACAATTAGATGACTTAACCTTAGGTGCGAGACAACAAGAGTTAGCGGTTTTACAAAGCCAATTACATGAGGCTGAAATTCATAGTCAGTTGACTCAACTGCAATATCAACGAGCAAACCAACTGTTAAATGATAAGATGATCTCACCATCAGAATTTGATGTCGCTAAATTAACGTATGACGCGGCAAAAGCCAAAGAGGTCACAATCAATAAGCAAATTTCTGTGCTTAAGCTCGGTGCTCGCTCTGGGCAAATTATCGCGAAACAACAAGAGGTCAATGTTGCTGATCTTGAAATAAAAAAATCCCAGTGGCAACATCAGCAGCGCGTTATTACAGCGCACCAGCAAGGTATTGTTGATGAAATTTATTTTCGACAAGGAGAGTTTGTAAATAAAGGGCAACCGGTATTGTCTTTGTTATTACCTGAGTCCAAAAAAGTCCGTTTTTATCTTCCGCAATCAGCAATGATTGATGTCAAACTCGGTCAAACGGTTAACGTTTACACGGCAGATAATAAAGCGGTCAAAGCCAACGTCTCATACATTGCTAAGCATGTTGAGTTCACGCCACCCGTACTTTACGACAACACGAACCGCAACGCATTAGTGTTTTTAATTGAAGCAAAATTTACAGAGCCTGTGGCAATGCACCCAGGTCAGCCAGTGGATGTCTCATTCAATGACTGATTTGGCGATTGATGTAAAAGGGCTAGTTAAGGCATTTGCTGGTAAAACAGTGGTTAATGGTGTTGATCTTCGCATACCAAAAGGCAAAGTCTGGGGCTTTTTAGGACCTAATGGCTCAGGTAAAACCACGACTATTCGCATGATTTGTGGCTTATTAACGCCAACAAGTGGCGAAGGGCGATGCTTAGGGTTTGATATTTTAAAAGACGCAGCGGAGATCAAATGCCGCACAGGATATATGACGCAAAAATTTTCCTTTTGGGAAGATTTAACCATTCGAGAAAATCTCGAATTTGTTGCGCGTATGTATGATGTAAAAAATAAGCGTCAGTGTGTCGACAATACGCTTAAGCAACTTGGGTTAGAGGCTCGTCAGCAGCAATTAGCAGGGGCATTATCTGGTGGTTGGAAGCAACGGTTAGCGTTAGCTGCCGTAACTATGCATAATCCTCAAGTGTTATTACTCGATGAGCCAACTGCTGGCGTTGATCCTCAGGCGCGTCGGGAGTTTTGGAATGAAATTCACCAGCTTGCTAATCAAGGCATTACTATCTTAGTGTCAACCCATTACATGGACGAAGCAGAGCGCTGTGACAGCATTGCCTACTTGGCAAACGGTGAATTGATCACTCAAGGCACGGTAAAACAAGTGATTGACTCATCTAAACTGGTGACCTACCGCTCCACCAGTGATCAGGTGCGTCAACAAGCATCAAGCATAGCTCAAATGCCTGGCGTTGAAAATGCAGCCTACTTTGGCGCGGCGCTCCATGTGAGTGGTAAAGATCAGCTGTTAATGGAACAAGCATTAGCGTCAAAAGAATTTTCCAAATTTGAGTGGCAAGCAATTGAACCAAGTTTGGAAGATGTCTTTATTTCCCTGCAAAAAGATGCAGGTATAGATCAAAGGCAGCATTGATGATGAGTAGTTTATTTCGAATTTGGGCAATTTTATTAAAAGAAACCATTCAAATGCGCCGTGATCGAATGACGTTTGCGATGATGGTTGGTGTCCCTATTATGCAATTGATCTTGTTTGGTTTTGCAATCAATAACGATCCAAAGCATTTACCAACGGTACTCTATGCGGAAGAAAATACTGAAATTACAAGGGCAATATTAAAAGGATTTGAACACTCAAACTACTATCAATTTGTTGAACAGGTGGGGAGCCTGGCAGAGGCGTCTGATCGATTGTTACGCGGTGATGCTTCTTTTGTTATTGTCATTCCTAAAGGTTTTAGTCGGCAGTTGGTGCGAGGTCAACGGCCACAGTTGTTGGTGCAAGCGGATGCATCTGATCCTGCTGCGTCATCAAATGCAATTGCCAACATTAGTGCTATCGTCGAAGGGGCATTAAGTCACCTTAGTAAAGGGACTTTAGCTTTTTTACATGATCAGCCAAATCAGGTTGATTGGGTTATTCATCGAAAATATAACCCAGAAGGTATCACTCAATATAATATTGTTCCGGGATTGTTAGGGGTGATCTTAACCATGACCTCAGTGATGATCACGTCGATGGCGATGACCCGGGAACGGGAAAAGGGTAATTTAGAAAATATTCTCGCCATGCCAGCTAAACCGCATGAAGTGATGGCAGGGAAAATCTTACCTTATGTCATCATTGGCTTAGTGCAAACGGTTATTATTTTACTGGCAGCGAAATACGTGTTTACTGTGCCGTTTGCCGGTGAATTTAGTCTTTTGATGTTCGCGATATTACTGTTCTTAGTGGCGAATTTAAGTCTTGGCTTTACCTTTTCAACCATAGCTCAAACTCAGATGCAGGCAATGCAAATGACGTTCTTTTTCTTTTTACCGTCAATACTGCTTTCAGGGTTTATGTTTCCATTTCGCGGCATGCCTCATTGGGCGCAAATGCTTGGTGAGATCTTACCCTTGACCCACTTTTTACGGATTGTGCGCGGGGTCATGTTAAAGGCAAGTCAATGGCAACATCTGAGCAATGAATTTTTAGCATTAGCGATTTTTATTCTTGTTGTTGGCATTGCAGCAATTCTACGTTATCGAACTACGCTTGATTAATACAAAAAAGCGAGCTGTGCTAGCTCGCTTTCACTTACACTTTTAATTTTACATGGATTTATCTGGTTTTAACTGGCTTGGATCTTAGTGGACTAAACCAAGGTTGCCAGCATTTCTTCTTGATAATCAACAAGCTCAGCGCCTGATTTTACTTTACTGACATAATCAGGGTTAGCAATAAATGGCCGACCAATTGCTAATAAATCAAACCGATTAGCCGCAATTGCATTGTTACCTGTTTCTGCGGTATATCCACCAACACCCATTAAGGTTTTGCTGTAGTTTTTGCGAACATAGTCGGTTGCATTACCATCTAAATAATCAAATTCCATGCTGTCGTCAAACAGACCGAGATGCAGATAAGCTAATTCACGTTGTTCAAGTTGTGTTAGAAGATAGTCAAACACTTGCCGATCTCGTTTGTCTCCTGCCATATTAAAGTAAGCACCCGGAGAAATCCTAAGCGCCGTGCGATCACTGCCAATTCGCGTTGAGATAGCGTCAACTACAGCGAGTGGAAAACGTGCCATATTTTCTGGAGAGCCGCCATATTCGTCGGTGCGCTTGTTACTGTCATGATGTAAAAATTGGTCAATCAAATAACCATTGGCACCATGAATTTCCACACCATCAAAACCTGCAGCAATAGCATTGGCAGCAGCTTGTGCATAATCAGCAACTAACTGAGCAATTTCATCCGTTGTCGCCGGCTTTGGTGTGGTGTATTCAAGCTCTCTCATTCGAGGGACTGAGCCTTCCACTTTCTCAGCCGACGGCGCTAAGACATATTCGCCATTAAAAAAGTGAGGATGGGCGACACGTCCTGTGTGCCAAAGTTGAGCAAAAATTTTACCACCGTTTTGATGAACGGCGTCAGTAACAAGTCGCCAGCCCTTGATTTGTTCTGCGGTGAACAAACCTGGCGTATTTGGATAGCCTTGTCCGTCAGCGCGAATAATGGTTGCTTCTGAAATAATTAACCCGCTATCTGCGCGACGAGCATAATAGTCTGCCATGGCTTGAGTAGGTACTAAGTTATCGTCAGCCATACAACGGGTTAAGGGAGCCATTGCGATACGATTGTTAAGCGTGATGCTCTCGTTTAATACTAATGGATCAAATAATTTATCAGTCATTGTAATAGTGTCTCTTTATTGAACGTTCATTCAAGATAACCTTATTTGAATGTTCATTCAAGTTGTTTTTTGAATAAGCGTTCAAAATTTAATATAATGCCGAAAAACCTGTCGATAGATATTGAAATGCGAAGCGCTGAATTTGATAAAGAGAAAGTATTGCGAGCAGCCATGAATGCTTTTATGGCCAAAGGTTACAATAAAACCAGCATGCAAGATCTTAAAATAGCAACTGGCCTACACCCAGGTTCTATTTATTGTGCGTTTGAGAACAAGCGCGGTTTATTATTAGCGGCACTTGAGCAATACAACAAAGACCGGGCGGTTGAATTTCAGCAGTTTTTTCAAGATAAAAACAAGATGCTTGTCGGCTTAAAAAAATATTTGGCTCACGTAGTTAATGAATGCATTAGTTGCGATCCACAAAAAGCGTGTTTGTCACAAAAAGCATTAAGTGAGTTAGCCGAGCAAGATGAAGACGCGCAGCAATTGATCACGATGCAATTGAAGCACTGGCAAAATGGTTTTACTGACGTATTTAAAAAAGCACAGCAAAATGATGAAGTAAGTGCTGAACGATTGGCACAACACAGGGCAGAGAGTTTAGTGATGGGCATTTATGGTTTGAGAATTTATGCACATACCCATCCTGAGCCAGAAATATTGCAGCGTTTGGCAGAGCAGTTATTTAATGATGTTTGTCATTAGGTCAATACACGCGTGTTGATTATTTATTATCTTGAAAAATAACTGCTACCATTTAGTGTAAGTATTAAGGTAAAACTAAGGAGCTTTATTGCGCCAGTTTATCCTGTGGTTTACAAGGTGTTTATTGCTGTTGTCAACAACAACGGCTGGTGTCGAGCAGAAAAAAGAATACCTTATTAGTTATGTCGAACACCAAGGTATTATTCATTATTATGTACCTTTGCTTAAAAGAGCGTATCAAAAAATTGGTATTGAGCCGACGTTTGTTTTGGTTAATGATCAACGGGCACTTAGGCTCTTAAACTTAGGGCAGTTAGATGCGGAC
>JBNKXM010000116.1:0-6011 GCA_050300315.1 Thalassotalea sp.
CTAAGCTGGATGTCGAAACATTTGTGCTCGATTTAAAAGCTGGCAGTCAAGCCGCGCAGTTAGACGGCTTTTGCTATCGAGTGATCGACGATCATACCTTAGAAGTTGATGTGAAAAAGTCTCAACGTATTAATGATGTGTTTACGCAGTTAAGTGAACAGGGGATTGATGTGCAAAGCATGCGTAATAAGAGTAATCGTTTAGAAGAATTATTTGTCAGCTTAGTGGGCTCTGGTGAGTATGTTGCTGCACAAGGAGGCCAGTAAATGTCGTCAACAAGAAATATGATCGCGTTAAAAAGTATTCTCCATAAAGAAATACACAGATTTATGCGTATTTGGGTGCAAACTCTTGTGCCACCAGCGATAACCATTAGTTTGTACTTTGTTATTTTTGGTTCGCTTATTGGCTCGCGAATTGGTCAAATGGGGGGATTTGATTATATGTCATTTATTGTTCCCGGTTTGATCATGATGAGTGTGATAACTAATTCTTATTCTAATGTCGCCTCGTCTTTTTTTAGTGCTAAATGGCAACGCAATGTTGAAGAAATGCTGGTTGCACCGGTGCCGAACTGGGCTATTGTTGCCGGCTACGTAGGTGGTGGTATGGCGCGTGGCATTTTGGTTGGCGCTATTGTTACCCTGATTTCGTTATTTTTCACTGACATTCAAATACATAATGTTTGGGTGATTATTCTAACTGTTGCATTAACCTCAGCAACGTTCTCGCTAGGCGGATTGATCAACGCGATTTTCGCTGGAAGTTTTGATGATATTTCGATTATCCCGACCTTTGTGCTAACACCATTAACCTATTTAGGTGGTGTGTTTTATTCGATCAGTCTATTACCTGAATTTTGGCAAGGCGTGTCAAAGATCAATCCGATCGTTTATATGGTTAACGCGTTTCGCTATGGCTTTTTAGGTATTTCTGATGTTGATTTGACGGTGGCATTTGGTGTGCTGTTAGTATTTATCACCAGCTTATTTGCAATTGCGATGACGCTTATCACTAAAGGCATAGGGCTAAGAAGTTAATGACTCAAACAATACAAGGCGATTCTAAAGTAATCGTTACTAATCAGCCGGGCATTCACGAAAAGCTAGCTGATATTGTCAGTAAACATCTGTCGCACCCGTCAAAAAAGCCGTTTCAACAGCATACTGTTGAAGCATTTGAGCTGGCGAATCAAGCGGTGAAAAACCATAAAGGTAAGGTGATCCTTGATTCTTGCTGTGGTGTTGGACAAAGTACACGTTTGTTAGCAAAACGTAATCCTGACGCGCTGGTTATTGGTATCGACAAATCTGCGCACCGCATTAATCGTAATGCTGAAGAATTGATGGTTAATACCGGGACTGAGCAAGTAGATAACTATCTATTATTACGTGCAGATTTAAATGACTTTTACAGACTAGTTGCACAGCAAGATTGGCCGATAAGTCATCATTATATTCTCTATCCTAATCCTTGGCCAAAAGCGAAACACTTACAACGACGTTGGCATGGCAGTGCAGTATTTCCCGATATTGTTAGCTTAGGTGAGCAATTGATCTTACGGAGTAATTGGTTATTGTATTTGCAAGAATTTCAGTTAGCCGCAAGTTTGGCTAAACGGGAAGGGCAAATTAGTGAGGTGACCGATAGCCAACCGTTAACGCCGTTTGAAGCAAAATATCAGGCAAGTGGTCAAATTTGTTGGCAGTTAGTTATTGATTAATTTGATCGTCAAAATGACCAATATTTAGTTGCTCTGTTTAACTGCTAATGTGAAAAATTATTGAAGTATCATTTAAAAAACCTTTAATAACAATGCGTTGTTAAGTTGGCTCGGAAGTTGATTATAGAAAGCTATATTCACTTACGGAGTAATTAAAATGACCAGTAATATTAAAAAAAGTGTCTTAATGATGGCGTTAAGCAGTTTGGCAATTGTTGAATTAGGCTTTGTTTATTTAGCAACTTTAGTCGGCTAATTGGAAAAAGTTAGCGTGAATTGTTCACAAAAGACAAGACTTTTGCCGTAATTTTTATTAAAGTGCCGCACTTATATCGGGTATTTAACTTGTGTTAGCAAGTAATTAATAGTGAATAAGTATGACGGTAAGTAAACGCGCGGCTAAAGCAACAATTGAGTCTTTACATCGCATTTTTACCATTCCAGAAGCGCCAGATTCCACATTAGGGCGAATTGAACAAGAAATGTCGCAGAATTTAGCGGGCTTTCTTGGCGATCATATTGCAGCTAAAGAAATGGCGTTGTCCGAGATAGAAAAAGACTTTGCCAGCTCTACTATGCCAGAGCATCCTGCTTTTGTATCTGAGCACATGCACCATTTACTCGATAAATTAGTTGCACAATCTGTGCATACTTCAAGCCCAAGCTTTATCGGGCACATGACCTCAGCGCTTCCATATTTTATTTTACCGCTTTCTAAGTTAATGGTTGGTCTTAATCAGAACTTGGTCAAAATAGAAACGTCCAAAGCGTTTACGCCATTAGAGCGTCAAGTGCTAGGGATGATGCATCGTTTAGTTTATCAAGATGCCGATCCGTTTTATCAAAAGTGGATGCACAGTGCTAATCATTCATTAGGTGCATTTTGCTCTGGTGGTACTGTCGCAAATTTAACTGCGTTATGGGTTGCCCGTAATAACTTATTAAAAGCGCAAGGCAACTTTAAAGGTGTTGCGCGTGAAGGCTTGTTTAACGCATTAAAACATTATCAATACGACGGTTTGGCGATTTTAGTGTCGAGTCGCGGTCATTATTCGTTGAAAAAATCCGCCGATGTTTTAGGCATTGGTCAAGACAGTGTCATTGCTATTCCGACCGATCAAAATAATAAGATTGATTGTCAAAAACTCAGGGAAAAATGCCAAGAGCTCTCTGAACGCAATATTCGTATCTTAAGTATTATTGGCGTTGCCGGTACCACAGAAACGGGCAATATCGATCCTTTGAATGAGTTAGCTGATATCGCTGAACAGTTTAATTGCCATTTCCATGTTGATGCTGCATGGGGTGGGGCAACATTATTATCAAATAAATATCGTTCCTTGCTTGCTGGAGTGGAATTAGCGGATTCGGTCACTATTGATGCACATAAACAAATGTATGTGCCAATGGGGGCAGGATTAGTCGTCTTTAAAAACCCTGCGTCAGTTGCCGCGATAGAGCACCATGCTGAGTATATTCTGCGTAAAGGCTCTAAGGATCTTGGCTCTCATACCCTAGAAGGCTCTCGCCCAGGTATGGCGATGTTAGTTTATGCAAGCTTACATATTATTAGTCGCCCAGGTTATGAATTACTCATTAATCAAAGTATTGATAAAGCAAATTATTTTGCTGAATTGATAGATCAACATCCTGATTTTGAATTGGTGACTAAACCTGAGTTATGTTTATTAACCTATCGATACAACCCTGCAGCAGTGCAAGAATTTCTGACCCGTTGCGATATTCAAAAACAAGAACAAATTAATGCGTTACTCGATAAGCTCACTAAATATGTGCAAAAGAGACAACGTGAAGACGGCAAATCATTTGTTTCTCGTACGCGTATTGAAGTGCAAAAATACCATGGTCGTAAAACCTTAGTGTTCCGCGTTGTTTTAGCAAATCCGCTGACATCTAATGATATTTTACATGATGTGCTAGCGGAGCAAATCGAGCTTGCAAAAGAAAGTCGTAACTTCTTACCTAAATTACTCTCATTAATTAGTTAACAGTTCTCAGAGTTATTTAAGCGCATATCAAATTTATAAGATATTGTTTTGTATCTTTATTTATCGTTGATGTTAAACATTGATTACATTTCGTGCTTTCTCATCGGAAGAAAAATCTTTCATAAAACTTACAAAGTGAAAGTTAATGTGTAATAATTCACTTGTAGTTACATTTTTCGGGAGTCGTATGATGCACAGCGAAGAGACCAATATGCCAGAAATCATTGAAGAAAATAGAACTGAAGATTTGTCCTTAGAACAGCAACTTATTGATGCTCAAAGAGAAATTGAAGACTTAAAAAGTCAACTCATGTGGATGGAACGTTCGTACGAATAAACGTTTATCAATAAAAAAAAAACGAAAGTTGTATAAACTTTCGGTTTTTTTTTGTTTTTATTATGTAATTAATTTTGGATGATTACAGTTTGACTTGCATATTATCGATCAATCTTGCTTTACCGCAATGAGCTGCGGCAAGGATCACCAACTCTTTATCATCTTCGCTCGCAGGTTGTAAGGTCTGCGCATGACAAATGTGAATGTAATCCGTTTTTAAACCAGCATTATCGATAAAATTAGCGGCTTTTCTTGCTAAACCGATAAAGTCATTGTTGGTTTTTATTTGTTCGGCTAACCATTGTATATTTTGATTTAACGCGGGCGCGATTTTTTTCTCTTCCTCAGTCAAATAGCCATTTCGCGAACTAAGCGCTAAGCCGCTAGGCTCTCTGATGGTGTCTACTGGAATGATAGTGATCGGCATCGATAGATCTTCAACCATGGTTTGGATCACTTGAACCTGTTGATAATCTTTTAAACCGAAGCAGGCGACATCTGGCTGCACTAAGTTGAATAACTTGCAAACGACTGTCGCTACGCCACGAAAGTGACCTGGGCGGCTTTCTCCGCAATAACCTTCTGAGACATTAGGTACTTCAACATAACTTTGTTTATCTAAGCCTTTTGGATAAATAACATCTGGGGTTGGCGTAAATAATAGGTCAGTTTTAGCGTCGATAAGTTTTGTCTGATCTTCCGCTAAAGTGCGCGGGTAACTGTCTATATCTTCATTGGCACCAAATTGCATAGGATTAACAAAAATGCTGACCACCACTTTATCTGCATGCTTATGTGCTTCGGTTACTAATGAAATATGACCAGCGTGCAAGTTACCCATTGTCGGTACGAATGCTACGGTTAATCCTTGCTGATGCCACGCTTTGACGGTTTGTCTAAGCTCGTTAATTTGACTGACTGTTTTCATGCGATCGCCTATTTAAATATGTGCTCGTCACCAGGGAAGTTACCGTTAGACACCTCGGCAATATATAACTCAATTGCTTTTTTAATATCGCCGGTATCAATCAAAAAATTACGCGAAAATTTAGGCATATAGCTACATGAAATGCCCAGCGCATCGTGCATTACTAAGATTTGCCCATCGGTGTCTTTACCTGCACCTATGCCGATAGTTGGAATGGTTATCGCTTCAGCAATCGCCTTACCTAAGCCGGCAGGAATACACTCTAATACCAGCAATTGAGCGCCAGCTTGCTCAAGCGCTTTGGCATGTAAAATCATTTCTTGTGCTTTGTCTTCATCACGCCCTTGCACTTTAAAGCCGCCAAACACATTAACCGATTGTGGAGTTAAACCAAGGTGAGCACAAACAGGAATACCTCGTTCAACCAGTCCTGCTATGGTATCGGCCAGCCATAAACCACCTTCAATTTTTACCATGCTGGCACCGGCTTGCATAAGCTTTGCCGCGTTAGTGAATGCTTGCTCTTTTGTCGCATAGCTCATAAATGGCATATCACTGATGATCAGCGTGTTTTCAACACCGCGTTTAACGCATTGCGTATGATAAACCATGTGTTCAATATCAACGGGCAGCGTATCGTCTTGGCCTTGCAGCACCATACCTAATGAGTCACCAATGAGTATCGCGTGGATACCTGCTTGATCAAATAGTTTGGCAAAGCTAGCGTCGTAGGCGGTAATGGTTGAGATTTTCTCGCCCTGTTGCTTCATTTTCTGTAACGTTGCCGTAGTAATTTTTGCCATGATAGTTCCAATATTGAAAGTATAATTTTATTGTTATTATTGCTGATACAAGTGAGTATTAGGCTATTCTAGCTTAATTGGCTATGAATTTTTAGTCCGTTGTGCGCGATATTTTTAGCCAATTCTCCAACGATATCACCATCAGGTAGACGAAGTTGTGGATTGATTTGCGCAAGTGGGATCAGGACAAACTCTCGTTCTTTCATGCCAT
>JBNKXM010000117.1:0-6001 GCA_050300315.1 Thalassotalea sp.
AATAAATCGTAAGAATGAATGAGAGATAAATATGGCTTTTGATATTAAGTTGATGGAAATTTTGGCGTGTCCTGCATGTAAAGGAAAGCTCCATTATAAAAAAGAGCAAAAAGAACTGATCTGTAATTTTGATCGCTTGGCGTTTGCCATCGTTGATGATATTCCGGTTTTGTTAGAAAGCGAAGCGCGTCGTATCAGCGAAGAAGAACGTGGATAATATTTTAGGATAATCTTATGTCGTTTGTGGTAGTTATTCCGGCTCGTTTTCAATCATCTCGCTTACCTGGCAAGGTGTTGGCTGATATCAATGGTAAACCTATGATCCAGTGGGTGGTAGAGAAGGCCGAGAAAAGTGGTGCGGAAAAAGTCATTGTAGCCACCGACAATGAACAAGTTGCGCAAGTTGTGCAGGCGTTTGGTGGAGAAGTGTGTAAAACGCGCGCCGATCATCAATCGGGTACAGAACGTTTAGCTGAAGTGATGGAGCGTTATCAATTTGATGATGATCAGATCATTGTTAATGTTCAAGGTGATGAGCCATTTATTCCGGCAGAAAATATTAGTCAAGTAGCGCGAAACCTCGCGGCACAACAGCGAACAAATCAACAACAAGCACGCATGGCTACATTAGCCGTTAAGATTGACGATGTTGAAGAAGCGTTTAACCCTAACGCGGTGAAAGTGTTATGTGACAAAAATGGCTACGCACTGTATTTTTCTCGCGCCACTATCCCCTACGATAGAGCACGCTTTCTTGATAATCATCAAATGGCGGAAATAGGCGATTTTTACCTGCGCCATATTGGCATTTATGCGTATCGTGCCGGCTTTATTAAAGACTACGTTAATTGGCCAGCGAGTGCACTAGAGCAAATTGAGTCGTTAGAGCAATTGCGAGTATTGTGGCAGGGTGAAAAAATTCACGTTGATGTTGCACAAACGCGTTTACCCGTTGAAGGTGTTGATACGCCAGAAGATTTGGAAAAAGCACGTCGTTTTGCACAATCATTAGCCGAATAACTGTCTGAGCTTCACGGCTAATAACGCATTAAGCGTTCTGCGTTTATTTATTGCAAGAACGCTTAATCTTGGCAAATTTAGCCTGATGGCATGGCGAGGATACTTTTAATATCCAATGGCTGATCGAATCGTTTAAAGCCGCTTTCTTGTTTTGTTCGCGCATAAACCGCCATTCTATCGGCTAATTCATTCCCTTCGATATCTGCATGACCTTTTACATGGGTAATTATCAGACTGGCTTTTAATTGCTGGTATAACTCATAGCATGCTTTAACGAGTTCGGGATTTTTGATCGCTTGACCATCCGCTTTTTTCCAACCTTTGTTTTTCCAACCGGCTGCCCATTTGGTAATACTATCGATCGAGTATTTTGAATCAGATAGAATTTGTACTCGCTTACCTTCGTCAATAAAACGTGCAGCGCTTTTAAATGCCGCCAACATGCCATTTAACTCAGCGGTGTTATTTGTGCCATTGGCTTGGTAAAGACCGTACCATAATTCTGTTAGCGTCGTTTGCTGATAGATGGCAACCCCAGTTCCTGATTTTCCAGGATTCGGCGAGCAGGCACCATCACAGTAAATATTGATCTCTGCTTCAATGCCGTGTGCAACTTGGCTTTGATTGTTGGTACTTTTTTGCGCTGAAGGTTTTGCTTTATTGGCACTGCCTTTTTCCAAAGAGCGCTTTATTAACGCTTTGGTATAGCTTTGACTAAATGCGGCTTCGGCTTCCTGCTTGCTGGTAAATCCCATAAATTGCGCGTCTGTGCGCCCAGCGGTTAATTGCTGAACTTGAGGCCAACTTTCAAAAATCCCCGTTTGCGCACCTTTCCAAACAACATAATATTTTTTTGCCATAAATGAATTTTCTTCTAATTATCTTTTTATCAAGAGATTACTTTTACTTAACTGATGTCGGCGTTGGTTAATAATGTAAGCGAGCCGCACAACGGCGCTACTTTCTTGTGGTTGTTAATGACCAAATGATCAAAAACACGCCAACTAAGAAAAATGGAATACTGAGCATTTGCCCTGTGTTTATCGAACCGCTAAGATCATAAGCGGCTTGTTGTTGCTTAAAAAATTCAATGATAAAACGAGCGGTAAAGGTCATCACTAAGAAGATGCCTAACAGCATGCCTGATTTGTTTTTCGCCGTTGTCGTTTTATAGATAAGCGTTAAGGTGATAAAAATAATGCTATAAGCAAGCGCTTCATAGAGTTGGGCTGGGTGGCGAGCAAGGTTGTCAACTCGCTGAAAAATAACGGCCCAAGCGACATTAGTTGGTTTACCTAAAATTTCTGCGTTGACAAAGTTTGCGCTGCGAACAAAGATGCCAAACAAGGCAGTGGCAATCGCAAGTCTGTCGAGTAACCAAATCAGGCTAAACGGATTTTTCCTCGCATACAGGTAAGTGCCTATGATTGCACCTAAACCGCCGCCGTGACTTGCTAGCCCGCCTTCCCAAATGGCGAGGATTTTTAATGGATGTGAGAAGTAATATTGTGGGTCGTAAAATAAACAATGAGCTAGGCGAGCACCGACAATCACGCCGACAACCACATAAATGAGTAAATTATCGAGAGATTCAACATTTTGTTTTTCTTGGATAAATATCCATTTCATCATGTATAGACCAGCAAAAATAGCGCTGGCAAATAACGCACCATACCAATGGATTGTTAAAGGACCAAGGGTGAGTAAAATCGGATCGACATTCCAAACAAAGTGTTGCACGCAAGTACCTAATAATAACAGACAGGTTAATGGCGGCTAATATAACAGGCTAAAATTGAGTTTTATAGAGCTGCGCTGTTAAATAATACGACTAATATCACCACGGGGGTGAGATTTGCTGCGATAACATTCATTGCTAAATATTTAGGTTGCTGTGATATACCAGCGCCCAATTTCATCATTGCACTTAATGAAATGAATGACAGCGATAGCGGAATCAAAGCCAAAAACAGCATTTTAGGTAATGAAAGAGCTACGATGGCATAGATCAATGTTAAGATGCTCAGTAATGTAAAAATGCCGTAAACAAGATTACTGGCTGTAACGCCAAATCGGATCGGAAAATGTCGACGACCCGCCGCTTTATCGGCGTCAATATCAGGGTATTGATTTAATAGTAAGAGATTATTAATCAGGAAAAACGGGATGAATAACAATAATAAATTCGTGCTATAAATTTGTCCAGTTAAGACAAAATAACTGCCTAATGTCACTAATATGCCTAAGCCAAGGCCTGGAGCAATTAAACAGGCAAATGCGAAACGGTTCAGATATTCCGTATATAAATAGATGATCACTAGACCAACCAGACCTATCGGGATGATGTACCAACCTATGGTTAGTGCAAAATAACAACCGATAAAAAATACTAAGCTCAAGGTGCTATAGGCAATGCGTTTCACATTTGGGGCTAAATGAGGCATACGTTGCAACAAACCGCTACCACCACTAAATGGTGTGCGTTGAGTATGGTCGTCTAAACCGCTGAGTTTATCTTGATATTCATTAAAGCAATTCACTGAAATTAACGACAAGACAGCACCAACAATGGCAAGTACTAACGGCAATGACATGAGTTGATGATGCTCAAACACCGCAATGCTGGCGGCATAAAGCACACAAATAGGCGCTAGCAATAAGAAAGGTGGGCGAATTGAGGGCAGCGCCGCTATGGTATCTTTTAACATAAGCATCAGTTTATTTTTGTAATTTCAAAGGATTATAGCTAAGAATCGTGCTTATATCATAAAGACTTGTTATATTTATTAAAATTTTTATTGGTTGAGGTATTTATGAATTATGTCGCAACACCGCATTTTTCTTTAGCATCATCTCGCTTAATTTATGGTTGTATGCGCATCTGTGGTGATAATAGTCTTGACGATCGTAACAAAGGAAAATTAGCGATCAGAGCCGCAATTGAATCAGGTTTTAATCATTTTGATCATGCAGATATTTATGGCGCAGGGGAAAGCGAAACACTTTTTGGTGAACTATTAAAAGAGTCGCCAGAATTACGTCAGCAAATGATCATCACGTCAAAGGCTGGGATCAGACCGCGAAAACATCCAGCTGATCATGCGCCGACTCGTTACGATTTTAGTAAAGAATATTTGCTAACTAGTGTCGACGGCTCGTTGCAGCGCTTGGGTATCGAACAGCTTGATATGTTTTTGTTACACCGTCCAGACTACTTAATGAATGCTGCAGAAGTGGCTGAAACGTTCGCGATATTAAAAGCAAGTGGCAAGGTTAAAGCGTTTGGTGTGAGTAATTTTAGCGCCTCACAAGTGGAACTATTGCGCTCTGCGCTCTCTATGCCCTTGGTGGCAAATCAAATTGAAGTCAATATTCATAATGTCGACAGTTTACATAACGGCACGTTAGATCAATGCCAGCAGCACAAAATGATGCCAATTGCCTGGTGTCCATTAGGCGGTGTCGCTTATTCTGCATGGGGCAATACCTTTACCATAGAAGATGAACAACGTATTGAAAATGAATTAGCGTTGCAGGCAGAAAAATATGATTGTTTGCCGTGGCAGGTGATACTTGCGTGGATTTTACTGCATCCTGCAGGGATTTTTCCTATCATAGGTTCTACTAACCCACAACGTATTGCAGCGGCAAAAATTGCGTTAGATTTGGATTATAGTCGAGAAGATTGGTATCGATTATTTGAAGCGCGCAATGGTGAGTCTGTGCCTTAAGGCATGCTTAACCAGTTTTAATAACCCTAAATAAAACGGCATCATTATTTGTGATGCCGTTTTTATTATCTCTAGAAAGTTGTTCTCTGTTAAAAAAGCGCTTAACCTATGGTTGGCACGACGCCAAATATTTGCAAGCATTGCGCACCGATGATCACTATTCCGGCTAAGGTAGTCACTGCTAAAGCAAGATTACCGCCTTTAACACGATAACCCTGTTTATCGTCACTCAAACGTTGGCGTTGCACCCAAACCATAGCAACAGGTAAAAATATTGCTAAGATCACTAAGGCGATTGCGGCATAGCCAAGCGCAATAATAAATCCTTGCGGATAAAATAGAGCAAAACCAAGTGGTGGCACAAAGGTCACTAATGCCGTGATCAGCCGATCTTTAGTGGCATTGCCTTTATTTAGCGCATCGGTAAAAAAATCAAACAAGCCAAGACTAACACCTAAAAATGACGTTGCCAGCGCTAAATCGGCAAAAATAGTAACGGCGTAATTGATGCTTGGACTATTAAGCATAGTGGCTAATGATGCAATAAAACCGCCGAGACCATTGCTGGCAAATAAATGCTGTTGATCTATGATCCCTTGACTAACTAATTGCCACAGTAAATAAATCGCTAATGGTAGCGCTGCACCAACAATCATCACTCTGCGTAATGATTTCATTTCTAGGCCAACGTATCTGACTACCGAGGGAATTGAGCCATGAAAGCCAAACGAGGTAAAAATAATTGGGATAGCGGAAAGGATCAAACCTTGTTCTAGTGGCATTTCAAGCAAATGCTGGCCTTGAACATAGGGCGTTAACATATAAAACATGCCTGCCAGTACCAAAATTTTAATGGTAAACAGTACGCGATTAACTTTGTCGACAGTGCTGGTACCTAAGGTAATAATAGCGCCAAAAAATACTGCAAAAATGATCACTGCGCTTTGTGCTGAGATCGACATATCAAACCACTGGTTAATATTGGTTTGCAGCTGAGAGCCGCCACCAGCAATATATGCCGCACATAATGCATAAAATAAAAAGATCATTGAGGCATTGGCGATAAGTTGTCCTTTGCGGCCTAATAACGCTTTTGCCAAGCTATTTAATGTCGCTGTATCGTCAGCATGTTGATGAACTTCAAGCATTAATAAAGCGGTGTAGGTCATCAAACCCCAAGATAAAATTAATAGCGTTATCGCCGTGCTAAAACCTAGCCCAGCAGATGCAATGGGTAAGGCTAACATGCC
>JBNKXM010000118.1:0-5980 GCA_050300315.1 Thalassotalea sp.
TGACAATGCAGCTGACATGACATCTAGCTTAGACGTACATTACAGCTCAGGTGTATACAACAAAGCATACTACTTATTAGCGACAACTAACGGTTGGTCAACTAAACAAGCGTTTGAAGTAATGCTACGCGCTAATGATTTGTACTGGACAGCTAATGCAACATTTAACTCAGGTGCTTGTGGCGTAGAATCTGCTGCAGCGGACTTAGGTTATAGTGTAAGCGACGTAACAGCTGCGTTCTCTGCAGTTGGCGTAAGCTGTCAATAATCTCCAAAAACCATTGCTAACTATTAAAGGCCAGTATTAACTGGCCTTTTTATTTGCCAGAATTTATTGGTCGTTCGTACAATACCGAAAATAAAATGTGATAATTTTTGTGCAATAGTGGCATAAATGAATTAAATGCGGTAAGAATAGCATTAACCTTTAAAGTCACTCGGTTGCCTATGGCTGATTTTGCTACACTGTTACCTCAAATTATTAAAAACCTACACGCGAGCTATGGTGATAATTTTTTTAAGACCATCACCTTAGAGCTCAATCAAATTATAGGCGCCGACTATACTTTTATCGCTCGTATTGATAATAAACACAATAATGCAACCACCATTAGCTTAGTGGCTAAGGGAGCAATCGCAAACAATTTCACCTACAGTTTAGTCGATACGCCGTGCGCCAAAGTTGTTGATGATAATGTCTGTATCTACCCCAAAAATATCTGCCAATTATTCCCTAATGATCAACTACTCAAAGATATGAATATAGAAGGCTATATTGGCGTACCTTTGCATGACTCGAATAATGATCTGATCGGTATCATAGTTACTTTACACAGCAAAGAAATTAAAGCTCCTGACACGGCAACCACGTTATTTGAACTTTTTTCCGGACGCATTGCCGCAGAGATAGAACGACATGAACAAAAAATCGCGTTAGAGCAATTAAATAAAAAACTAGCAAAAAAAGTAAGCGAGCTAACCGAGAGTAAAAACAAACTCGCGATACATCTGCAAAATACGCCGCTTGCATGTATTACTTGGGATGTGCAACTACATTGTCTTGAATGGAATAAAGCCGCAGAACATATTTTCGGTTTTAGTGCCAATGAAACTATAGGCAAATCAGTAATAGAATTAATTTTCCCAAAAAACGAAACAGATAAAATCAATCATTTTTGCCAATTTTTAAATAGCCAAACTCACAGCAGTAAACATACCCTGATTAACATCACTAAAACGGGTAAGCAAATCAAATGTAATTGGTATAACACGCCTATTATTGCTGAAGACGGTGTCATCAAGGGTGTTGCTTCGTTAATCCATGATATTTCAGAGCAAGAACATCAAGAAGAATTACTGCGTCGCAGTCAAAAAATGGAAGCGCTAGGTACGTTAACTGGCGGTATCGCTCATGATCAAAATAATATCTTAGGCATTATTTTAGGTTACTCTGAAATATTAGCATCAGCTCTTAGTAATGATCCCAAGTTAATGAATTATGCGAAGAAAATTCAACATGCTTGTATTCGAGGCACTAACTTAATCAGCAAATTATTAGCGTTTTCACGAACAGAACCACTAAGTGCAAATCACATAAATATTAATAAGTTACTGTTAGAGCAACAAGATGTATTGCAAAAAACCCTGACGGTACAAATTCATTTAGCATTGAATTTAGCAAATGATTTGTGGCCAGTTTACCTTGATGCCAATGATTTTCACGACGCTATTTTAAACCTTAGTATCAATGCAATGCATGCCATTCACAACAAACATGTCGCAGGCAATATCACGATTAGCACAACAAATGTCATCGTAGAGCACAACGACTCTCAGCTTATTGATATCCCTGCTGGGGACTATATTAAACTTTCTGTCAGTGATAATGGTTGTGGCATGAGTAAAAAGATTGCCGATAAAATATTTGATCCATTTTTCTCGACCAAAGGGCAAAATGGTACAGGCTTAGGATTATCGCAAGTATTTTCATTTATTAAACGTTCAAAAGGCGGAATAACCGTCAATTCGACGCCAGAAGAAGGCTGTGAAATTTCACTCTATTTTCCTCGCTCCAAAAAACAATTAACAACGAGCCCCGCAACAAAACCGTTACCTACACAAACATTAACCGGTGATGAAACTATTTTAGTGGTTGATGATGAAGAAGGTCTTCGTAACCTTTGCTATGAATTACTGCGCTCTCAAGGTTATAAAGTGTTTAGCGCCGATGGTCATCAAAAAGCACTGGAACTGCTTGCGCGCGAGTCAATAGATTTGATGTTATCTGACGTTATTATGCCGGAAATGAATGGCTATGAATTGGCAAAATGTGTCATGAAGCACTATCCTCACGTCAAAATTTTATTAACCAGCGGTTACACTGACGATGATATTGTCGATGATAGTACGCGTCATCTTAGTGAACAGCTGCTAGCTAAGCCTTATGACGCAAACAGTCTATTTGAACGCGTACGTCAGGTTTTAGATCGATAAAGGCTGAACGCATAATTGTCATGAATCGCTTCGGCAATCTTCTCTGCGTCAAATAACGGCTATACTACTATTAGTTAAATATTGTCGCAAAATATGGAGACAGTTATGGATCGTTCGTCGCACACACTCGCTTGTTTATTCGCACAACTTGGTATGGATAATAAACAAAATGCTATTGAAAAGTTTATTGAGGATCATCGAGGCATTCCTGCAGAAACGTCATTAGCACAAGCCAGTTTTTGGAATAGATCACAAGCCCAATTTATTAAAGAAGCATTACAAGATGATGCCGATTGGGCCGAGGTGATCGACAGTTTTGATGCGCAACTGAGATAATAAGTAGAGATTTTCTCTGTCACCAAACAATGACATTCACTCTTTGGTGACAATAAACAGCTAAAGCAGCGTTAACCACTCGTTTATTCGTTAGCGCCTTGTGCCATTTGCTGCTTCGCTTTTTCAACCGCAGAAAAATCTAAACCAAGCTCTTCAACAGCCTGTTTAATTAACTCAGGCGACGTCATTACTTGCATCATCACCGCCTGCAATTTATCTGGTGCTATACCAAGTTGCCCAATGGTTGACATCGCCATCAGTGGGTTTTCAGTAAGCGCTTGAAACACTTCTTTTGTTTGTTGCTCACTAATATTGGCTTCTTTAAGTAATTGAATAATTGGATTCATAATTTCACTTTGTTGTTTGCTAGTACCGTTATTATAAAAGTTTTATCGAAATGAAAGAATACTTTATTTAATCGCGGATGTATTGCAGCCTAGTCTATCGTTCGTGTTCGCAACTGCGTTTTCTTTATCGATGATTTTGGAGTCAAATTGAGTTCACAAACTTAATTCTTCCGAGAATGAGCAAACTATTTTTATCCGAAGACGACGAGTAATGGCACTTTCCCACAATCACATAACAATAAAAAAACCGCGAGTTCGCGGTTTTTCTTTTACCTGCGCTATTAGCTAAAATTAATTGCTATCAAACTCATCATTAGACTCTTGTTCAGCGGGCAGAATTTGCATGATCCAGTCAAGGTTTTCACTAACAAATTTAATATCAGCAGCCGAGGCACTAGCCGCAGCTTCTTGCATAAATGCCATATCCTTTAATTGTTCAGTCATACTGCTCTCCATCTCGCTGATCATTTCTTGTGGCATGCCTTGTTTTTTCATCATCTCCACTTGTTCTTTCATTTGCTCAAGATAACCATCAAGCTTCATCCCTTCAGGCAACTGCTGCATCTGGGCATTAAAAATAGCGCCCATAATACGAAAACTTATATCCAAATAATGCTCAACATTGTCAAAACCAGACGCGATAACTGCCGCTTTAAATTCAGGATAAATTGCAGTTGATTTCAACTTATCAATAATCTTTGCTTTGTCGATCGTCTTCAGCTCATCAAACTCTCGGTCTAATTCAGGGTTAGCATTCATTAGAGGTGTGATTTTATTCGTTAACTGGACATATTGTTCAATCAATACTTTAGATAATGCCTGTTCTGCAAAGGCATTGATACTTAATAACAAAGCACAACATAAGGTAACAAATTTTCTCATACTCAATCCTTAAGATAATCAATTAAAATAAAAGGCAATTACGTAGCACTGACTAAGCTATTGCATGAGCTAATCTAATAATATTAGCGCTACTTGACAAGCTAAACCGTGCGCTTTTCCAAGCAATAATTTATTGTAATATTTTCCCGTAGTTAAAAAGCACACTATACTGTGTAAGTAATTGTTTCGACAATAATTCAACCGACACTAATAAGAGCTCTATGATTTATATTGACGAAGATGTACTAAATGATGTGGCGCAAGGTTTTCATATACCAGCAAAACCAGAAGTGTTAACACAACTTCAGCACGTAATGAGTAAACCTGAATCTAGTAGCGCAGATGAAGCAAGAGTTATTATAAAAGATGTCTCACTTTCGGCAGCAATCCTCAAAACGATTAATACACCCTATTTTGGCTTGCGTCGTAAAGTCAGTGATATTGAACAAGCCGTTTGTTTTTTAGGCCGAGACATCGTTAATGACTTAGTCGCAGCGCTGCTGTTTCGCGATGCATTTGATGGCATACCAAGCTGTTTAACCTTAGAACGCTTCTGGGATGATGCTAAAGACGTTGCTAATGCCATGACATTTATCAACAAACATATCAACTGTGCCTTGCCAAGTTATCTCTATTCCATCGGCCTATTTCACGACTGTGGTATTCCCGCACTATCAAATAAATTTGCCGACTATAAAGCAACACTTGTTACCGCTAATGCAAATAATGAGAATTCCATCGCGTTAGAGCAAAAATTATATGCGACAGATCACGCCGTTATAGGCTATTTTATCGCATCCTCTTGGCATCTTCCCAAAGACGTTTGCACTATTATTCTTAATCATCATGAGCTAGATTTTTTAACCTTGTGCAAAGATAATGACCAACGCCTAGGCTATGCCGCGCTTAAGCTTGCAGAAAACCTTGTAGATAATGATAAGCGCAAGTGTCAATCACCAGACTGGCAACACCTACATTCAAAAGTTTTACAAGTATTAGGTCTAAATCAGGCAGAATACCTAGCGTTAGAAGAAGCGTACAAAGAGTTAGTTTAAATTAATAAAATAGTTGGCAATTGTATCCAATACTGGATAACCTCAGGCCGCCAATTTAAAACAATATTAAGCGATTGATTAAAAATCGGTCGCCACATCCTTGTAGCAACTCACTATATTCAACCTGATAACAAGCTAGCACGATTGTCACACTGTGTATGGTTAAGCGTTAATATGTTGAGCTTACGCGAATGATAATAGGCTCTTGTGACTCTTCATTTGAGACCATAGCCAAATCACTAATAGTGACATTTGCTTTCACTTTATTGCCAAAGTGACTATATCGATTAATGTATTTAAACGTATTATCAGCACTATAGGTATAGGCAAACTTTGATAACGGTAACTCATTGCAACGATAGCTATTAGCAAGATGATGTTTGTTTAAACTAAACTTAGTGATCGCACTTTTTAATTTACCAACATCATTTGAGCCGACCAAGACACAAACCTGGCTAGCAACCGAATTATCGCTAGCGACAAAGCGATATTGCTCGGCATTAGCATTAAAACTCACTCCAAATGCGGTCATTGATAATAGCGTTAATACCCTACAAATTTTCATAACAATTCTCCTTAACAAAATATTCCTTAATAATGACGATTATGGATGCCGGCAAAAGCGGTTACTAACATCAGTCCATACTAAACAGTTCCTTTGTTTGACTTAAGGATACCGAAGGACAAGGAAAATTTTTTCTCTCAGATAGTGCCAGATGTAAGAAAATATATTAGCGATGTCTTTGCTTAGTCGCGAAGAGCTGCGACTTCACTATGCTTTATTTCAGTGAAGTTTTATCAACTTACTGAGTATTTACGCTGCTTGCTAGTTAAATGAACAGCTAAATCTGTCTTAGCTTAAGAAAT
>JBNKXM010000119.1:0-5977 GCA_050300315.1 Thalassotalea sp.
AGTGTTTCAGACACCTTATGCAGAACTACATCAAGTAGTTTGATTGGAAGGAACACATGTATGCTGTTGCACGAGCATACATGAGTGAGGTGTATGAGTATCACATGGCCAATGTTTCAGGCATTGATGGTGTGCCTTGGGATGCGGTTGAATTACCTAGTCAATTTTTAGAAAATTGGTGCTGGCAACCCGAAGCATTAGCATTTATTTCTGGTCACTATGAAACGGGCGAACCATTACCGCAGGCGATGCTTGATAAAATGTTAGCGGCAAGAAATTTCCAATCGGCGATGCAAATGCTAAGACAATTAGAGTTTTCGTTATTCGATTTTGAAATGCATGCTAATTACGATGCAACTCAAGACAATCAGGCTTACATTCAAACCATCTTAGATCAAGTGCGTCAGCAATATGCCGTGGTCAAAGCGGCGGAATTTAACCGTTTCCAACACAGTTTTAGTCATATTTTTGGTGGTGGTTATGCTGCGGGTTATTACAGCTATAAATGGGCGGAAGTCTTATCGGCAGATGCGTTTTCCCGCTTTGAAGAAGAAGGCATATTCAATAAACAGGTTGGCCATGATTTTCTAACGCAAATTTTAGAAAAAGGTGGTTCACAAGAGCCAAGCGAACTATTTCAAGCCTTTAGAGGTAGAGCCCCAGAAATAGATGCCTTACTTCGCCATAGTGGAATAGGTGAACACAGCCATTAAATTAACCGCCATGATCTATTTATCTTGATACGATCATGGCGTTAAATTTTCGCTACCAATAATTATTTTACTGTATAATAACAGTATTCATTCACGACAATTTTTTGTTTATCTGCAACGCTGGACGTAATTTTTGCAAGAATATCTTATCGCGCTCTCATATTTTTTTGCATTATCCATTGTATGTATTGTGCTTTATTCATTCACTAGCTTGTTACCAACGCCTGAGAATAATAATAAGGCTAAATCGACATTCTATTTTCGGTTAATCTTACTTTTTACCATGGCAGCACAAGCCGCGGTATTGTTACGTTTCGATTACCCACTAGTATTTGCCAACACGGTTTGCAGTTTATTCATTCTATTCATCGCCTATAACCTGATGTTTGCTATCTACACTCGTTACGATCAGGAAATTACCAAGCTACATATTTTATTGTCGTTAATACATATCTTATTGTTTACCATAGTGATTATTTTATCTGAACACTATTTTCAGGCGGGTTATTTTCGATCGACCTTAGTGTTAGTCAACGCCTTTGTTCCATACGCATTAGCGATCAAAAAATGTAATCAGCAATTTAAAACTCATCGTATTGGCGACAAGGTACTTTATGGCTCGTTACTGATTATTATGGTGATTTTCACTAGCTATGTTGCCAGCTATATTTTATTTTACTTTAACGAAAAACAAGCACCGCTGATTTTATATTTTATTTCGCTATTAAGCTTCGTTTGTATTTTATTTTTTGGTTTCGCCCTAAGTATTATTTATTCTTTAGTCGGTAAATTAAGAAAAGAGATCATTACCGATAGATTAACGGGGGCAAAAAATAGAAATTATCTTAACGAAGTATCTAGCAAGCTGATTTCTCTCGCTAAACGCACCAATATGCCGGTGTCCATCATTCTTTGTGACATCGATCTATTCAAAAATATTAATGATAGTTATGGGCATTCCGCTGGTGATAAAGTATTGATAAAGTTCTCTAATGCTATTGAAGAAACGCTACGCGAAGAAGACATATTTATTCGTATCGGCGGCGAAGAATTTATCATTTTATTGCCACACGTAGATCTTTCACAAGCTAAGGCAACCGCTGAGCGGATAAGAGCGCTGATAAGTAAAATGACGATTGAAATAACGCTTGAAAAAATAACTATTTCAGCTAGTTTTGGTGTCACACAAATTAATCTCGATAAAAGTCTGGACGAAAATATTAACGATGCCGATATCGCTTTATATGAAGCAAAACGCGGCGGGCGTAATAAAGTGATCTGCTTTAACGAATAACATAACAATGACTAAAACTAAGCAATCGGAAAATCATCATCATGGAATCTTTTCAATCATTATATAATCGAGCCTGTGAGCGTAAAGGCGGCGAGCAACAACTCATACAATTATTAGGTGATGGTGAAAATGATCAGCAACTTGCTAAACTCACTGATGACCGTGTTTTATCCGCCTTCACCAAGAAGATCTTTCAATCGGGATTTGTCTGGCGTGTTGTTGAAAACAAATGGCCTGACTTTGAAGCGCTGTTCTTTAATTTCAACATAGAAAAAATATTGATGATGCCTGATGAAATGTTAGAGGCAAAAGCCAGCGATCCAAAAATCATTCGCAATTTTAATAAGGTAAAAACCATCAAAGCCAATGCCCAAATGATTTTTGAACAACAAGGTGAACACAGTTTTTCCAGTTTTCTCGCTAATTGGCCAAGTAACGACATTATTGGTTTATGGAATTTTCTCAAACAACATGGTCAACGCTTAGGTGGTAATACCGGCCCCTACGCATTAAGAGTTTTAGGCAAAGATACATTTATTATCAGTAAAGACGTTGAAGCATATTTTCGCGCGCAAAAAATTGTTACCGGAGGCATTCAAAGTAAAACTAGCCTTAGACAGATACAAAACCACTTCAACCAGTGGCAACAAGAAAGTCAACTATCCTTGTGTCAATTAAGTCGCCTCGTTGCGTTTGCAACGGGTGACAATCACGTTCAGGCATAATGATGCACGATTTAAACCCTCAATTAACCAATGTTGCCATAGGTTATGTCGATAAATCCGACGTAGAATTAGCAAAAGCGATAGCGAAGAAATGGCAACTCCGTTATATCGGCGATAGCGCAGCTAAAGCAAACTATCCTGATATGGAATTTTTACTTCAGGTAAATTTCCATTACTTAGAGCTGCTAAAATGCGATGAAGCTAAACTTGGCGCAATAAAAGTAGATTTTGTTGATGGTGCCGTTGCGCACCGCCGTAAGTTTGGTGGTGGTCGAGGCCAAGATATTGCTAAAGCCGTTGGTTTAAAACATGGTTTTACCCCGACGGTACTTGACGCAACAGCTGGGCTCGGTCGTGATGCGTTTGTACTAGCGACACTTGGCTGTACCGTTAAAATGATCGAGCGTAATCCCGTAGTGGCGGCGTTATTAACCGATGGTTTAGCTCGCGCTAAATTGCATCATGATACTCAAGACATTGCCGATCGCATGAGCATAATTCATGCTTCATCTATCGATAATATGACAGAACTTGCCGATATTGATGTCGTGTATCTCGATCCTATGTATCCTCACCGAGAAAAATCTGCTGCGGTAAAAAAAGAAATGCGCGTATTTCAATCATTAGTTGGCGAAGATCTCGATGCGGATGCGTTATTAGCCCCAGCACTGGCGATCGCAAAATACCGCGTTGTCGTTAAACGCCCGTCTTACGCACCACCATTAAACAATGTAACGCCGTCAACCAGCATAAAAATGAAAAAAAATCGTTTTGATATTTACGTCAATCAAGCCATTCCTAAAGCTTAATTCAATCATTTCATAAAGTTGTCACACTAGCGTATTAATATAACTGCAAGATAGTCGTTATCAATATAGCTCCTCTGCCTTTGTGTTGACAAATTATATAAGCGACATCGCTTTGACATAAATTTGTCATATAACTGCAACATTATTGTAACAATAGATCACGACAATTCGAGTTAACTAAAGTTAATCACATCAAGGATCTTTGTGCGCGTATCTAGTTTTTCCAAAGGCTCAGTAGTAGCCATCAGTGCTTTTGCGATAATTTTTGTCGCCACTATGTATCAAGTTGGAGAATCATTAACCAACAGCCGCACGCAATATGCTGGCTATCAAACCCTCAAGGCGCTTACTACGGTTAAATTTAACCGCACCATAGCTCGCTATTTACAAAATGGGGACGCTAGCTTACTTAACGACGCGGAAACACAACTAGGTGAGATCCTAAACAGTGCCCAAGCTCTTGGCATTGATAAATTAACCAAACAGATTGCCAGTAATGCACAACAGCTTAAATCCGATATCGAGACAAAATACCGCGCCATGGGCAAACTCAGTGGCAACCCGTTTGCCTTGTTACGTAATGGCGAACAAGCGATGGCATCGATCAACTATCATTTAGGTGAATACGCTCAACAAACAACAGTGTTATCCAAAGAGCAACAACTTGCTTACCTTCAACTGGTCAACAAGCTGTCCAAATCAATATATGACTTAGTGGTTAGTCGTGAAAAAATGTTTGAAAGTCATACATTAAATAATCAATCTATGACTATCACATTGAAAGAGTCAACAACGCTTGCACACCAATATGCTAGCTTTCCTGCCCTCAAAATCTACGCGCAATCTGATGATGAAGATGACTTTTTTGATGACAGTGATGAAAAAGAAGATTTAAGCATCGAGGCGATTAATGAATTAACGTCAGTTATCAATCGCTATCAAAGCGATATAGACAGCACCACCAGTTTACAACAACAACGTCAAAATGGTTTATCACTCTTAGCATCACAAGTAGGAGAACTAGAAGATATTATTGTTGCAGGTGAAGCAACCATTATTGCTGAACAAGCACAAGTGAATGACCAACTGATCCGTATAGTGCTTGGTTTACTAACGTTTTTAATTGTATTTTTAGCCGCTAATTACTGGTTAATGCGCAGTGTTGTGCTCAACCCATTACGCAAACTGCGCGACAGTTTTGTCACCTTAGTTAACGAAGGACGTGTTGACAATATCACGGGTATTTCAATAAAAACTGAATTAGGCGAGATCTCCCAAAGTTTTAATAAAATGGTGTCGCAATTAGCCGAAGAAGATAAGCAAAAGGCGACTCAACTCAGCTTAGTCTCAAATGCTATGCAAACCATGGAAAGTCAGGCGCGAAATATCTTTAATTCGTCTTACACCACCAGTAATCATTTAATGTCGGTGAGCGAAATCATGCAAGCACTGGCAAATGTTACCGACAATGTAAATACCCTGTCTCATCAAGTAGTTGAAAACGCTCAACAAACACAACAGGCAATGAATGATAGCCAATCTAAAGTGACCGAAGTGTTAGCAGCTAGTGAGCAAACAAATGCCGCCGCCAGCGCAGGTAAAGCAGCCATATTGTCGTTATCTCAATCGGTCGAGAGCGTGGGGTTAATCGTTGATGTTATCAGTTCTATCGCCGACCAAACCAATTTATTAGCACTTAATGCGGCTATTGAGGCAGCCAGAGCGGGAGAACACGGCCGAGGATTTTCGGTAGTCGCCGATGAAGTGAGACAACTAGCAGGAAAAACCCAAGAGTCATTAAAACAAGTTAGTCAGCGACTTGAGCAACTGAATCAGGCCAGAGACACGCTTGAAAACAATATCTTTGGCATTGAACAAGCATCAGAGCAACAAAAGCAAATCGCGGAATTACTCAAAGACAATGCTGAAAATGTCGTTAAGCAAGCAATCACGTCAGCAAATGTTGCTGAGAATACCTTAGAGCAAGTGAACCAACAGCGACAACATTTTGCTGACTTCGAGCAAGCCATGCAAAACGTCAATCACGAAGTCAATCAGTCGAGTCAACTTGCCGAAAATATTTCTAAAGATGTTTCTGAACAAGTGAAAGACATTAGTCAAACGTTAAAACTTGTTGCAAGTTAAACTTGTCCGGCACCACAGCGAGGCTAATGAACTAATGCCTCGCTCTACTATTGGATCTGATACTTAAACATCAGTTGTTCGAAGAAACCATTTTCTTTTAGCGCGGTTAGTCGAGCATCAAATGTCTGGATCATCGCAGTAATTTTTTCTTGTTGCGTTTCTTGTGGTGAAAAAGCCATATAAACGGCGGCTTTAGAAACACACCCAGCGTTACGATAATTTTCACGCTTACCGAGCAAAGTCATATCATACAAAGTAGTATTTTTAGTAAATAAGAAAGCATCCATGCGA
>JBNKXM010000120.1:0-5955 GCA_050300315.1 Thalassotalea sp.
GTGGTTCTCTGTTAATTGTTGTTCTAATTCTTCGATTGTCTGCGCTTCAACCCATTGTGTTTGCGTCAGTCTCACTTTAAGCGTGTCTAATAAAGCTTGTCTGAATAACGGGTGATCATCAGCTATTATTATTTTTTCTGGCTGGATCGTCATTTGATTTCCTCAATCTTTCCCACGGCTAGTATACCTGTTTAATGAAGAAAAACTCATAATACTAAAGTCTAACTGCTTTTTGATAAAATAGCCTTGTAAGAAATGCTTAACAAGAGTGATACCAATAAAAATGTTAAGGGGCTTGGATTAGCCCCAAAATATAACGTAGCTTTTAGTTTAATTATTTTGTTGGAATTTTTTCTAACACTGAAACAAGGAGTTGCCAATATTGATCAACCGTTGCCACATCAACTTTCTCGTCAGGAGAATGTGGAAATTTAATCGTTGGGCCGAACGACACCATGTCCCAATGAGGATATGCTGTTTTAAACAAGCCGCATTCCAGTCCTGCATGGATCACCATGATGTCTGGTATTTTGTTAAATAGCGATTGATAGGTGTCACGCACAATCTTCATGATTGATGAGCTAGTATCTGGTTTCCAGCCTGGGTAAGCTCCAGAAAAATTCACCGTAGCACCAGCTAAGGTAAACACAGAGTCGACCATGGTTTGCGTTTCTAAACGACCATCATCGTGTAAGCTTCTGATCAAGGTCATCGCTTCAAATTGGCGACCTTTAGTGCGCATGACACCTAGGTTAACTGATGATTCTACTATGCCTTCAATATCATCACTCATACGCATTACGCCATTTGGACAGGCATTTAAGGCGTTGAGTATTGATAATTGGCATGATTTAGTCCAACAATGTGCAAAGGTTTCTGGAGAGATCAGCAACATCTCTATGCTAGTTTCAACTGACTTTAGATTGTTTTGAATTGTTGCTAAGTAATTGGCTAAATCTGTTTTTAATGCGTCTACTTGGTTTTTTGCGATAACAAAACTTGCATCGGCTTCTCGAGGAATTGCATTGCGTAAGCTACCGCCATTTAATTCTGTTAGCTGTAGATCGAATTTTTGACACGCCATTAGTAAAAATCGAACTAATAATTTACAGGCATTGGCGCGACCTGTATGAATATCAACACCAGAGTGACCACCCTTAAGACCTGATATCGAGAGATTAAAGGCCTGATAGTCATCGGCGACATCTTCGAATGTTAGCGAAAATTTAGCTTGTCCGTCGATCCCACCAGCACAGCCCATATAGACTTCGCCTTCTTGCTCTGAATCTGTGTTGATCAAGATATCACCTTTAAGCCAATTGGCTTGCAGGCCAAATGCACCTGTCATGCCGGCTTCTTCGTCGGTGGTTAATAATACTTCAAGCGGGCCATGCGATAAGTTATCACTAGCTAATACTGCTAACGCTGAGGCTAAGCCAATGCCGTTGTCGGCGCCAAGTGTTGTACCGTCTGCTTTGACCCAAAGACGGCCATTTTCTTCGGTAATTAATGGTGTGATCGGATCAGTTAAAAAATCATGGGCTTTATCGGCATTCTTCTGCGGCACCATATCCATGTGTGCTTGTAATATTACCCCTTTTTTGTTTTCCATCCCTTTGGTCGCTGGTTTAGTGATCAACAAGTTACCAACGGCGTCTTCTTGAACATTCAGGTTACGTGACAATGCCCATGATTGGATCCAAGCCGATAGCTGTTGCTCGTGTTTCGATGGGCGAGGAATGCTACAAACTTGCTCAAAGAGTTGCCATAGTAGTTGGGGTTGTAATTGCGATAAAGTGCTCACTGTATATCCTTGGTAATATATTTTTTTTAATAGTCGTGATTAAAATAAACGCCGGCATAGCCAGCGTTTTATATAAAATTTTGTTTCCTCTGCGGGAATTATTTACTTGCCATTAAAAATTGCCATTGTTCATTAAAGCTTTCACTTGGCTTTTTATCAAATCCAGAACGCACGTAAGCGCTGATTTTTCCTTCGGCAAACGATACTAAAATATTGGCAAGTGCAAGCTCATTGATTTCAAATCCTTTGCCTTCTCTTAATTTTCGTTCACGTAACACCTGCTTAAATTGTGATTCGAGCTTTTCGAAAAATTGATTGACGCGGGTTCTTAATCGTTCGTTTTCACCCATTAGCGCATCGCCAGATAGTATGCGGCACATGCCAGGATTACGCTCAGCAAAAATCAGTAAAACATGCAAAATATGGTGGCAACGAATAATTGCTTCTTTATGATCGGTTAAAATTAGGTTGATCCGAGAGAAGATAGACTCCTCAATAAATTCTATTAATCCTTCAAACATTCGAGCTTTTGATGGAAAATGACGATATAAAGCCGCTTCTGACACACCGACTTCGGCTGCTAGTTTTGCGGTAGTAATGCGTTCACCAGGACTGGTTTGTAACATTAACGCTAAACATTCTAAAATTTGCTGTTTACGGTTTGGCTTTTGATTAACCGACATATAAGTTGTTCTCTTTTATTAGAATTTTTAAGATTATCTTTGGCGTATCTGATTGTATCTCGACTTTAGCATTCAATCTAGTTGTTCGGCGATGATGTTCACCAATTGTTGCGCCACCTCATGTTTATTGGCTAATGCGATATTAAACTGCTGGTCAGCGGAAAAAACGGTTAATGCATTATCGTCACTATTAAAACCTTGCCCTGTTTCGGCAACATTATTTGCCGCAATAAGGTCTAAGTTTTTGCGTGTTAATTTATCGAGAGCGTAATGTGCTAAGTTTTGCGTTTCCGCGGCAAATCCAACGGTAAAAGGTTTGTTTTTCAGCGCAGCGACATCGGCGACAATATCGGGATTTTTTACTAAATGGATTTGCATGTCCTCTTTGCCATCTTGTTTTTTAATTTTATGCTCAGCAATATCGGCAACTCGGTAATCAGCAACGGCGGCACAAGCGACAAATACCGTTGCTGATTGAGCGAATGCTAACGCTTATTGGTGCATTTGTTCAGCGCTAATAACATCAATTAGCTTAACATTTGCTGGCGCGGCGATATTCACTGGCCCAGAAATTAAGGTCACTTTGGCTCCTGCATTTACTGCTGCTTGAGCAATGGCATAGCCCATTTTGCCAGAACTGTGATTGGAAATGTAACGTACAGGGTCGATTGCTTCTCTTGTTGGCCCTGCCGTAATAACCCAATGCTGGTCAGCTAAAAGAGGTGTTTGGTAATGTGCACAAGTATGCTGAACAATTTCTTCAACTTCGATCATTCGGCCAAAGCCAACATCACCACACGCTTGTTCGCCTTGTGCAGGTCCCCATATTGAAATAGCTCTTTTTTGCAATAAGGCGATATTGTCCTGGGTAGCTGTGTTGTGCCACATTTGCTGATTCATTGCTGGCACAACGGCGATAGGCGCTGCTGTCGCTAATACTAACGTTGTTAGCAGATCATCGGCTAAGCCTTGGCTAATTTTGGCGATGGTATTAGCTGTGGCAGGCGCAATAATTAACAAATCTGCCCATTTGGCTAACTCTATATGTCCCATTGCTAGTTCGGCTTCGCTATCAAGCAAGTTGTCTGAGACACGGTTACCCGAGACCGCTTGCAGAGTTAGCTGAGTAATAAACGCTTTGGCACCATTAGTCATGACGACACGAACATTTGCACCTTTATCTTTTAAGCGCCGAACTAACTCAGGAATTTTATAAGCGGCGATACCACCGGTAATACCGATGACAATATTTTTATCCTGTAGAATTTGCATAACCTGCTAGTCTTACTAATCTAGATCTTAAAGATGGATACCATAGCATTAATCGCTATTGATGAAAATTAGCAATGCAAGGATGCAGTGATGTTAAAGGATTGGCCAAGTACGGAAAAGCCACGCGAGAAATTGTTAAATTTAGGGGCAGAAAGTTTATCAGATGCAGAGTTGTTAGCAATATTTCTGCGTACAGGTGTTAAAGGCTGTGATGTTGTTGAATTGTCTCGGCAATTATTAGCAAGCTTTGGCAGTATTTGTGGAATTTATAACGCATCACTGAATGAATTTTGCCAGATGCATGGTTTAGGTACCGCTAAATATGTGCAGTTACAAGCGTGTTTAGAAATGACAAAGCGTTACTTGCAAGAAGAATTACTGCAAGGTCAAAGTTTAACGTCATCTTCGGCAAGTAAAGCGTTTTTAGTTGCGCAACTGCGGAATGAGTCACGAGAAGTATTTGCAGTTTTATTTTTAGATGCACAACACCAAGTGCTGAGGTTTGAAAAACTATTTTTTGGCACAATTGATGCGTCGCCTGTTTACCCACGAGTGGTGGTGGAGAAGGCGTTAATGGCACGTTGTGCCGCAGTGATCTTAGTTCACAATCATCCTTCGGGAGTCGCAGAAGCAAGTGTTGCCGATAAACATATAACATCGCGTTTGCAGCAGGCACTTGCGTTAGTTGATATTAAGGTATTAGATCATATGATTATTGCAGGGCATCATTGCTTTTCATTTGCAGAGCATGGCTTGATGTCGTAATTTTAAACGTAGTGCATGAAAAATCTTGCAACTAGTTACAATGGCAGTTAGCTTTAATAGATAGTAATGGATGTGGGGATTGACAGATGGTTGAAGATAGCCAAGAGAATGATAATTTAGAACGTAGACAATCTTTTCGTTTAGATATGGAAAAAGAGCTCGTCGATATTATTTGGACCAACGACAGTGGCCAAGAAATTAAGAAAAAAATTGTGTGTGTTGATTTTTCTAAGGGTGGTTTAAAGTTAGATTGCGACCAACCAATCCCTGTAAATACCGATGTTACTGTGGTATTTCAAGGAGCTGCACCCAATAACCAAGCGTTACATGGCGCAGTGATTAGATGTTTTCAGCAAGAAAATGGCTGGTATGAAGTTGCATTAAGGCTGTCAAATTAAAAGAGAAGGTCTAGTATTTTTAGACTATAATTGAAAGTTGTTGCATTGAAAAAGTGGTAGTAGAAGGAATTAGCAATATGATGATTTTAGTTGGTGGTGAAAAAGGTGGCAGTGGTAAAAGTTGCCTTGCGCAGAATTTAGCAGTGTATTTTGCGCGTGATAAGAAAGCCATCGTGTTAATGGTAGACTGTGATCCTCAACGAACTACTTCTGATTGGATTCAGGCGAGAAATACCGACCCGTCTTTACCGGCAATTAACTGTATTCAACTTTATGGTAAGATCCGTAATGACTTATTAAGTTTGAAACAGCATTACGATTACGTGATTGTAGATTGTGGTGGACAAGATAATTTAGCATTACGTGCAGCAATGTCAGTTGCTGAGCATGTGATCATTCCTCTTCGCCCAAAACGTCGCGATTTAAAAACAGTTCCTCATATGGAAGATATGTTAAGCACTTGTAAGATGGTTAATCCAAAGATGCTTGCTTCTTTCGTCATTACTCAATGTCCGTCACTTCCTAATCAAGCGAATCGAATTATCGAAGCGAAAGAAGTTTGTAGTTCATTTGGTATCAATGTGTTAGATGCAGTAACTTATAGTCGTAACGTATATGATGATAGTGAAGAAAAAGGTTCGTCGGTATTAGAGAATGAGCCAGACGGTAAGGCCGCAGCCGAAATGAAAGCCATAGCGGAAGAACTATTAGCAATGGAGCCGGATAACTCACATGAGTTTAAGTGATTTAAAAAAAGCCAAGGATGACAAAAAAAAGAAAAAGGCATTCACTGTTGACGAATTTATCGCAGATGCTGAAAATTATGCGAAAGGTGCCCCTGAGCTTGTTAGTAGGGGAAAAAATCAGCCTGTTGATTTAAGACAAGCGCTAGCCGCAGCGAAACAATTTGAAGTAAAAAGACAAGCCGAGCGTAGAAAATCAAAAGAAGGAAAACAATATCTGTCATTCCCGACATACTAAACGCTACATTAACTTTATTTCTGCTACTAAGTGCCATATGTTACCTATTTTG
>JBNKXM010000121.1:0-5923 GCA_050300315.1 Thalassotalea sp.
GCTTAAGTAAGATTAAGTTTTTGGTTAACTCATTTTCAGCAACCGGTTGTGGTCCATCTTTTCGACCACGCTTTTCAATGATAAAGCCATTGAGAAAGTTAGCCAATTCAACATCGGCAAGCGCCACCATCTCTTGATCATCATCTTTTTTTAACCAGTTCTGCACTTGACTGACCGTCACCTTGCTCGCCACTAAATTAAAAATTTCGACAACCTTGCTGTCTCTCAAATTAAAGGTATAGCGAATACGGCGCAATACGTCATTATTAGTCACTTAACACTCCACAAAAAATAAACAGAAATCACTGTCATAATGCCCTAGTATACCCTGTTATCGTCATTAACACTGCTAATTTAGTCTTGATACCAAGAAATGTTGATAATGGCCGCTAATTTTTAGATTTTTCTGGCAATTAATCTCTCTCGAGCAAGTCTCTCGTGTTATTATGTAGCGAAATTTAATGGCTGAATCAGCTGATACAGTGTCATTCACTCACAAATAAATACTAATAATATTCATGAGCAAACTTCATCATCTTTTTACGCCCGTTATCGCAACGACAAAAGGGAAAACTGCCGACAAAAAATCATGGTATAACCTTGTTGGTTCGAGCGCCTCTTTAGCCATTTATCAAGCCGCTCTGCAGGCAAGTAAGCCAATCTTGTTGATTGTACATGATACCCCTTCAGCGATACGTATTGAGCAAGAGCTACTCAGTTTAAATCACTCAAAAGAGCTGTCGATTTGCTTATTTCCCGATTGGGAAACCTTACCCTATGACACATTTTCGCCGCATCAAGACATTATCTCGCAGCGCCTAGCAACTTTATATCAGTTGTCTCGCATGCAGCAAGGTATCGTCATTGTGCCGGTGACCACGTTGATCCAGCGTTTACCGCCAAAGCAGTATTTAGAGCGCAATAGTCTGTTAATTAAAAAAGGCGATCGTAAAGACTTACATCAGTTGCGACAAGAACTTGAGGCCAGCGGTTATCGCTGTGTCGATCAGGTAATGGAACACGGTGAATTTTCGGCGCGTGGTGCGATTTTAGATTTATACCCTATGGGCAGTAATATGCCCTTTAGACTCGATTTTTTTGATGATGAAATCGAGGAAATTCGCCTATTTGATCCCGAAAATCAACGCTCCAGTGATAAAGTTGCGGTGATAGAACTATTGCCCGCTCATGAGTTTCCAACCGATGAAGTCGGCATAAATTTATTTCGACGCCAATATCGCGAATTATTTACCGGCACAATCGATAAAGAATCAATTTATCATCAAGTTAGCAATGGCATTATGCCTGCCGGTATTGAATATTACCTGCCATTATTTTTTGAGCAAACCAGTCATTTATGTGATTATCTTGCCGATAACGCACTCATTGTTGTCAGTGGTGATATCGACAAGGCTATCGAACATTATTGGCTTGACGTTAATTATCGTTATGAAGACCGACGATATGATCCCACACGGCCATTACTCTCCCCCCAATCGTTATTTTTGACCAGTGACGAATTATACAAAGCAATTAAGCCGTTTGACCGTGTCGTGATCAAAGCTGGGATAGCGCAAGAAGCGAGCGACGCTGTATCCTCAAGCGAACGAGGCAATATATATTACGACGTCAAGCAAATCCCTGACGTTACCATTAATCATCAATTAAAACAGCCTTTTGAACAGCTCAACCTTTTTATTAATAGCCATGATGCCCCGGCAAAAATTTTATTTGTAGCTGAATCTCAAGGCCGACGAGAAAGCGTATTAGAGCTATTAAAACGTGATCAGCTCACGCCTACACTATTTAAGTCAATTGATGAGTTTATCAACTCGGATGAATCTGTCGGCATAACGGTCAACGCCCTAAGCCAAGGCTTTATTTTTCAGCACAAAGGCAGTTCACGTAAAAACTGTATTGCGCTGATCACCGAAGCAGAATTACTGGGCGATCGAGTGCGTCAAGCACGTCGTCGTAAAAAACAGCAAGATGTCCAAGCGGATGCAATCTTTAAAAATCTTGCTGAGCTGTCGATTGGTCAGCCTGTCGTGCATATTGATCATGGTATTGGTCGTTATCTGGGGTTACAAACCTTAGAAACCGGAGGCATAACGACCGAGTTTTTAACGCTAAGTTATGCCAATGACGCAAAATTATATGTGCCGGTTGCCTCACTGCACTTGATCAGTCGCTACTCAGGCACAGATCCAGAACATGCTCCGCTGCATAAACTGGGCAATGACACCTGGAGCAAAGCGAAGAAAAAAGCCGCGGAAAAAGTACGCGATGTTGCCGCAGAATTACTCGATATTTACGCAAAACGAGCAAGTAATAAAGGCTATCAATTTTCTCGTAATAAAGATGATTATCAAGCATTTGCTGAAAGCTTTGGTTTTGAAGAAACCATAGATCAAGAACAAGCCATTCATGCTGTGATCGGCGATATGCTGTCAGATAAAACCATGGACCGATTAGTCTGTGGTGATGTCGGTTTTGGTAAAACAGAAGTGGCAATGCGCGCCGCTTTTGTTGCCGTTAATGACGGTAAACAAGTGGCGATGTTAGTCCCTACTACGCTATTGGCTCAGCAACATTATGAAAACTTTAAAGACCGTTTTGCTAACTGGCCAGTGAACATTGAAGTGCTGTCACGCTTTAAAACCGCTAAGCAACAAAATGAGATAATTGCTAAGGTAGAATCAGGTCACATTGATATTTTGATCGGCACTCATAAGCTCTTGCAAAATAGCATTAAGTATCACGCGTTAGGTTTATTGATTGTTGATGAAGAGCACCGTTTTGGTGTTAAACAAAAAGAAAAAATTAAACAGCTAAGAGCTAATGTTGATATTTTAACCCTGACTGCAACACCTATTCCGAGAACATTAAACATGGCGATGGGTGGCATGCGCGATCTGTCAATTATTGCCACGCCACCAGCGAAACGATTAGCGGTTAAAACCTTCGTTCGCCAACGCGACGACGCCTTGATCCGTGAATCAATCTTGCGGGAAATTCTCCGTGGTGGTCAAGTGTACTTCTTGCACAATAATGTCGACACCATAGAAAAAACGGCGGCTGATATTCAGCAATTATTGCCGGAAGCGAAAATTATAACCGCGCACGGTCAAATGCGTGAACGTGACCTAGAACGGGTAATGAGTGATTTTTACCATCAGCGCTACAACGTGCTGGTTTGTACCACTATCATTGAAACGGGTATCGATGTCCCGAGCGCCAATACTATTATTATGGACAGAGCCGATCATTTAGGGCTTGCGCAATTGCATCAACTGCGTGGTCGTGTTGGTCGCTCGCATCATCAAGCGTATGCATATTTATTAACGCCTCACGAAAAACGAATGACTAAGGATGCGAAAAAACGTCTTGAAGCTATTGCATCATTAGAAGATTTAGGCGCGGGCTTTACCTTAGCAACCCATGATTTAGAAATTCGCGGCGCGGGTGAATTATTAGGTGAAGAACAAAGTGGTTCTATGAGCCAAGTAGGTTTTAGTTTATATATGGAAATGCTCGACCAAGCTGTTGCGGCGTTAAAAGCAGGCAAGCAACCATCATTAGATCAAGTGTTAGCCAAGCAAACCGAAATCGATCTCAGGGTGCCGGCATTATTGCCAGATGACTACATTTTTGATGTCAGTTTACGATTAAGCCTTTATAAACGCATCGCCAGTTGCAACGACAAAACCGCATTGGATGATATTCAAGTGGAACTTATCGATCGCTTTGGTTTATTACCACAAGCGGCAAAGAACCTGATCCATATTGCCAAGCTTAAATTAAAAGCGCAGAAGATAGGAATTGCGCGCATTGAAGCGAGCGCCGCCGGCGGTTCAATAGAATTTAGCGATGACACGCAAGTAGATCCTATGGCTATTATCGGGCTTATACAGCAACAACCGAACGTTTATAAAATGGACGGCGCCAATAAATTAAAATTTAATAAGCCAACTGAGGACGCAAAATCACGCTTTACCTTGATCACGGCTATCATCAATGATTTAAGTAAAAAACTTAATTAACAGACGATTAGATAACAGGTATCATGCGGTTATCATTTAAAAGCGGTTTGCTACAAATGCTAGGAGTTCAATGAACATTAAACAAGGCTTAATCTGTATCTCAACGATATTGCTATCAAACAGCACACTAGCTGCCAGTAAATGGAGTGGTGACTGGTTTGAAATTGAGATCATTTTATTAGCACAGCTACACGATAAGTCGACACAAGCAGAAGCGTTTCCTCAATACTCGCCTTTGCCGAAATATCCTGAAGTGCTAGATCTGTTAACGCCTTATTTAAATCCTGACATTGCCAGCCTAAAACAGTTATTACCTGACTGTCAGTCTCCGCAATTTGAACAAAGCTTATTAGAGCAAAGCGCCAAATTACCTAGCATTCATCCCATGTTAAGTTTACAGCAAATAGCAGAACTTGCAGATGACGTTTCAGCAAATGATGAGCAGACAAGCGACATTGATGGCGCAGTAACGGATCCAGCTTCAACTGAAAATACGCTCAGTGCTGCAAACGAACGCGTACAAGATGATTTTTTCGACCGCGTGCAAACCGCTCAGGAAAAACAAAGTACCGACGAAAATAGCGCAGCATTAAACGATTCACTAGCCCCTAATGAACAAGAAAATACATTAACTAATGAGGCTCCACCAATTAGTGAACAAGAGCTCGCCCTTGTTGAACAAGCTGCCGAAATCTTTAGCGTAACCCCGTTTAATTATCAGGTGCTTTATAGGCAAACAAATGACAGTTTTTGCCGTATCGATGAACAAACATTTGCTCAATTAAATCCCGATCCAACGCTGTTTTCCTACAATGGCTTTGTTGTCGATAATGTGCCGTTAACGATAGACAACCAAGAAACGCTGGACAGTGATTCACCGTATTTAGTCAGTAAAGGTTCGCTACAACTTAATGACATAGTTAAACAACTTCGCAGAAGCAAAGATTTTAAGCCGTTATTACATATGGCGTGGCGACAAGCAGTTTTTGACGAAAAACGTGCAACACCAGTTAAAATATTTGCTGGAGATAACCTCCAAGCACACTTTAATAAAGCCCTTAATCGTTATCATGCGCAACGTTTAGCAGAGGCAGAACAAGAAGCGGAATTAACTAAGATTTTGAGTAAAAATGGTTCAGAGCCATTGACACAAATTGGCTTTGAGCCAACAAAATCAGAGCGCTTAGCCCAAGCTAAACAACAAGGTTTAAATGATATTTTTGCAACAATTAACACCATTGATGATGTTGACTCGGTCATTGCCAGCATACAACAAGCAAGTAATTTATCATTAAGCGCACCGTTGTTAGATGAGCAAACGTTGCAGCCACAGCCCCCGATACAACCTTGGTATCTGGAAGGACTGCTAAATGTTTACTTAAAAGGGGTTTATCTGAATATCAATGCTGATTTTAATGTCTTGAATATGACGTTAGCAGAGCAAGAATCGTTAAAATTACGCTCAGATAATGCGCTTGAGCCTAAAGCGATTCGCTTTCAACAAAAACGACGGGTGATCAGTCAAGAAGTCCACTATTTTGATCATCCCTACATGGGGCTCATCGTACAAATTAGACGTCATCAAAGGCCTGAGCCACTCAATGATGAAATAGATGAAACGACCCAAGCCAATTACTAGTGAGCAGTGAGAACATCATGGATAAAGAAATTGAAATTCAAGCGGCGGTGTTTCGTCGCTTACTTCGTCATTTAGACAGTAGAAAAGATGTGCAAAACATTGAATTGATGAACTTAGCCGGTTTTTGCCGTAATTGTTTTTCAAAATGGACGGTTGCCGAAGCAGAAAAACTTGGCGTGAAAATCGATATCGAGCAAGCACGTGAACAAGTTTACGGTATGCCATATGAAGAATGGAAAGA
>JBNKXM010000122.1:0-5919 GCA_050300315.1 Thalassotalea sp.
ATAAATGGAAGAGAGAAATTTACGACTAAGGGATCCTTTTTTGATATATCCGCATCGAGATAAAAGGTGTCAATAGTTTCTGCGTTTGCAGTATAGGAAAAGGTAAAAACATCTAACGTTTCGGTATTATTTGGAAATACTAGCCAATTTATAAATGAGATTTCAATTCCAGAGGCAACTCTTCCAATAGTAAAGTTTAATGCGCTGTAATCCATATTTAATTCATAAAATATATTCTCGGGAAAGGAAATTGATAATTGTGTTGATTTATAAAATTCATTATTCAACACTTTCTTACCGAATTTATCTATTATATTATCAATACCGACTACTTTTGAAAAAGCGGCCGTAGTTAATTCGATTGATCGAGCATCTTGAGTTAACGCGTCAAAAGATATTACTTCCAGTCCAGGCAAGTATTGTTTATCTACCGAAAGATCAGTAAGAGTATCCGAATCAATCTTTTCATAATAGATAGCTACCCAATAATCTTTTTTTTCTATAGAAATAGTTGTGTTGCTGTCATTTGAGTCTCTTGAAAATGAATTTGTTTCATCTTTAGGAAGGAAATGTAAGGTTGCTAGAGAACTAGTGTTATTAATAACACTAACTTGAATATTTTCCTTGATCGCATTATTTTTTAACGGAGTGGAATGTTTTACTTTTTTAAGAGAATTCTTTTTATCACTTAATACATAAGTTTCGTTGTTAAATATATTGATTAAATGAGGAGAAATAGGTGTAAATGCTTGTACTTTGCTGGTAGTGCATAATAAGAAAGCCATAACCAGTGTTGTTACTATTTCCCTGATCATTGTATTTATAATCCTTTAAATGTTTATTTTATCCCCGACAAGTAAATTAACTCATCATTTTGATAAATTCCGTATTAGTGCAATTACAACTTAAGACGAGATTCTGTATTTAAATTATCTTATTTGCAAACATTAATTTGGATACTTTTTAAGATAAAAATGGTTAATTTTTTGAAAAATAAAACTATTATCGGCTATGTACTCTTGCTTGTTATACTTTTTTAAAAGAAATGAATACAATGAAAAAGTGTAAGCTTTAAGATGTTATAGAAAAGACAGAGGCTTAATAATAACGCCAAAAGTGATTCCTTCTGGCGCGTTACATACATATTTCTAGTATTTATTCCTGCCAAGGTTTTAATGGGATATTGATTTTACTGTCGTTAAACCAGTCGATGATCAGTGGTTCACCAGCATCCTTAATACTTTCTGAATTGACATCGCTACCCGTGCCCATATTTACTTGTGAGATGTGGTTTTTATTAACGTTTAATACTATGGCTAATCGACTGCCTTTTTTAATCATCTTGGCAATCATCCGAGCATTAACGATTGGCAGCGTGGTTTTCTTATGTGGTGTTAGTAGCTGACGTTGGCTCGGATCCTTGGCATAGCTCGCACGGCTGCGGTAAGTATTTAAGCTAAACACTTTTCCATCGGCGCTAAGCTCGTAAAAATTATAACCAATGTCGACTTCTTTTTTATTGATGGCCAGTGAAATTTCACCGGTGATCGCTCCAGCTAATTGGTAATCATGTTCAAACGGTTTTGTGATAAAAACTAGCCCATTCGGTTCGTTTAATTGCTCTTGAATGGCGGGCCAAGGCTTGGCATTGCGTTGTTCGGTTCGGTCAGCGAAATCTACCGTTTGACGAAAACTGCTTTGCTGCTTATCGGCAGTTTGCGTCAACAAATACTGATTGTTATCGTCGGCTTGCGTTGATAGATAAAACGTTATCGCTTGCTCATTAAGTTGTTGATATGAGTTTGTATGTTGCCAAGTGTTAGTGCCCATCAGTTGGTAGTTAACTTTGTCTGCGACTAATCGTGGTTTTGCTTTAACAAATAACGCGTGATCAAACCAAGCAAAAGCAATTTCCTCGGTATCTTTTTCCAAAGCGACCTCGTCTAATTGATAATTACTATAGTGAGAACGCGGTATATTCTGAGCGGTAAAGTGGTCGTAAGGACCTATCAATAAACTGTGGTTGGCGTTTTTATTATATTGATAATGCTGAGTTAAAAAATTTATGGCGGAAATTTGGCCTCCGTCAAAATAGCCGGTAATGCTTAGTACCGGAATATTGATCTTAGCGTAGTCTTGTTGATACGGCAGCATGTCTTGGTAGTAGTTATCATAACTTGGATGGCTTAACCATTTTTGAAACCAAGGATTGTCTTTGCCATCAATCTTGTCAATGTCTGTGGTCGCTCGGCCACTGGTAAATAATGTTTCACGTAAGTTGCTAGATTTTTGCCAGTCGCTATAGACGCTATTGTCTAGCGTCTTGTTATTAGTCACATAGAATGCCCATTCATAGTTGGCGGTCAAAACAATACCATTTTCTATCGGTAGGCCGGTGATAGGACTTGCCGCGGCGTAAGGCACTATGGTTTTTAGTGCTGGATGCATATATTTTGCCGCTGCCCATTGGGTAAAACCGTTATAGCTGCCGCCATACATAGCAACACGACCATCGCTCCATGATTGCTTGCTGATCCAGTCAATAACAGCGGTGGCATCTTTTCCTTCGTACTCCCAAGGCACTATGGTATTTGAGCTTAATCGCTTACCTCGGCTGTTCGCGATCACACCGATATAGCCATGTGCTGCCGCGTGTATTGCAGTTTTTATGTGAGATGCTTCATCGGCATAAATCGTAAATTGTAATGCGGCAGGGCGTTTTTGCAGATCATGTTTTTTGCGAACAATAGTGGCTGTCAGCTCTACACCTTCAGGCGTTTTGAGTAATACCGCTGGCTGAATGTCGTAGCGTTGCTTGTTTTGCGCGTCAATAAGACGGTTGGCCACAGGGATAACCTTTTTTAACACTTGATACAACTGGGTATTGACGATGAGATGAATAGCCTGATCGACTGTTAGCTTGTCCTTGTCATGATATTCCTTAAAAATATTTAGCACATAGTTTTCAGCATTTTCAACAGACCATCCTAGCGCTGCGCTCTCTTGGTATAATGCTTCGTCTGACATTTCGCCATATAAGTTTGTTAAGCTGTTTTCTAGTTGTTGTGTAAATTGATGGTCAGTCAGTGTGCTTTTGCTTGATAATACAACCTGCTCATACAAGGTGTAATGACGATAGGTAATGGCATTTTTATGCTCAGCAATCAGGTGTAGTAGCGCTTGATGCTGTTCTCGAATTGACATTAATGCTGTTTTGTTAAACATGGGTTGTTCGTCGACGACGTTTGCCGGAATTTTTTTTGCTATAGTGGCTAACTCGTTTAAAAAAGCTGGCGCATTGAGTAATGTTTGCACTTGCTCAGCGCTAGCTAACTGAGCGGTGCGTAAGTGTAGTGGTGTGGAAAATTCATCCGTTGTTTCTATCTGTACTGTGTCCTTTTCAAAGGCAAATATCTTAAAAGATAAGCTGCAGAGCATTATCACTAAAATTAATTGACTGAACTTGTCAGCACGTAATGGTTTGCTTGTCATTTGGTTACCTTGGTTGTTTTTCTAAATGATTGGCAACAAGGTAAATGAGCTGATAATAATTAACTGGAATTTACTATGATTTGTTATGACTTTTAATGACCAACTTGGGTTAATATGTTATTTTTACTGACTTTAATGAGATTTTTTGGCTTTTAATATGCGATGGAAAATAGCGCATTTTACCTTTTGCGATCAGCAACAAACGTTAAGTACTGATAGTGAGTCACAGCAACTCGAGCCTATGATGGTCGAGTTATTGAGCTATTTTTGCCAACATCCCAAACAAATTATTGATAAAGATCGCTTGATAGAACAAGTGTGGTTGGGGCGGATTGTCAGTGATAACGCGGTTAGTCGGTTGATCACTAAGTTGCGCAAAGTGCTTGCTGACGATGTCCGCAAACCGCAATTTATTGCGACATTTCCTAAAAAGGGCTACAAATTTATTGCTGACGTTTCATTGCTACCTGATTCATCTAACGAAGCTAACATAGGGCAACAGCACGTTATACCTACCGAGCAGACGATAACAATTGACGATAGTCAATCATCAGGTTCTAAGGTTGCTGTTAGATCACAGCAAAAATCTTATCGAACATTCGCGATAGCATTAATCTTGATAACGCTGGTAATTTTGGGTTATTGGTTGTCACAGCCTAAAGAGAACATTTCTGATAAAACATCACTACTCGGGCAGGCAAGAGCCTTGACCAGAGATGCCGGCAATGAATATTTTCCACGCTTGTCACCAGACGCTAGTCGTTTAGCTTATATGCAGGAAAAATACGGCAAGATGCATTTGATGGTAAAAAATTTAGCTAATGGGCAAGTGGTCGAAATTAAGCACTCAGATGATTTAGGCGTTGGCCCAGCCAGTTGGAGTGATGATGGTACTAAGTTGGCGTATCTGGCGGCATCACAAGATATTTGCCGATATTATATTGTATCGGTAAACGGGCTTGAGTTTGGTCCACCACAATTGATCCACAACTGTCCCGCCGGCAGCTTTGGCAAAATCTTGTTTACGCATGATAACAACCGTTTGGTGTATGCCGAAACTGAAGGGCGCAACACGCCTTATTCGCTGTATGAAATTAATCTGCAAACTCAAAAGAAAAAACGTTTAGCACAACCTGAGCTCAATCTTGCAGGTAATAATCAATTTGATCTGCACCCTAGAGAGAATAAGTTATTAATTTCGTCACCCGATAAACAGCAATGGGAAGGCTTTTATTCACTAGACCTTGATAGCGATAAATTAACGCTGCTGTTTAAGCTCGATGCCTATATTTGTTGTGGTATTTGGAGTCATGATGGTGAGCGTGTGGTGTTAATGGGCGAGCATCCAGCGTATCAATTACTGAGTTATGATCTGACGGGCAAGAATGTACAAGTATTGTATTTGGGTAGTCGACAAATCAGTAGTCCAGAGCGAGATGTCAACCAGCATGATTATTTGTTTGTTGCTAAGCAAACAAATACGGATATTGGCGTGGTCAATTTAGGTACGTTTGACACTACTAATGTTATAGACAGTTTAGCGGACGACAGATTAGCAACTTATTCCGCGGTTAATAAACAAATAGCTTACGTTAGTGCTACTACGGGGAATGAGGAAGTATGGCTGGCGGATCTTGATAATGGTCAAGCGGTAAAGCTGAGCAATTTTAAAGATAGCCGCCATTATATCGATTTGCAGTGGTCACCTAATGGTAAGTTTTTAATGGCGTTAACGCTAAATGAAATACACCTAATTGATGGCACCAGTGGAGCGTTTCAACGACTGAAAATACCACAAAGTGAGATCAGAGCCGTATCCTTCAAAGATGATCAGACCTTAGCCTATAGTGTTAAGTATCAGCAGATGTGGCGAGTTCACTATTACCATATTGCCAGTGAACAAGTAACCAAAGCTGATGACAAATGGCAATATATTCAATATGCCGATAAGCCAGAAGATATGTTATGGCAAGATAATAACCATCAGTTATATGTTGGTGAGCAACAAGATTTACTGTCGGACGATCTGCTTGCTAAGCAGTCTTTAGTCTCTGGTCGCCGATTTAATTTACGTAAACGAGGACAGCACTGGTTTTGGTTAGAAAACCGACCAGATTTCAAAATATATCGTTATAATTATAAAAATGGCGATAGTGAGCACTTACCAGTTAACAATATTAGCCATTTTGATGTCCATAACAAGGTGTTAGTGTATGAACAGGTGATGCATTCGAATGCTGATATTTACCAGACTGTGTCGTTACAAGCTCAACGATAAACTTATTCATTCGCCGAGTGTCTGCTAAAACTCAGTATCAACAAAAAAGCGCATTGGCTGTTTGTTAATTGGGTGCGAAAAACACAGTTTTTGGGCATGCAGTTTTAGACGTTTATCTGGCGTACCATATAAGCCATCGCCGACAATTG
>JBNKXM010000123.1:0-5868 GCA_050300315.1 Thalassotalea sp.
CAACACACCAAGGAATGTGAATATAAAGAGAAAGCGGCGGTGTTATTAGCATTTTGGCGTTATTACTCGTTTATTGTCGCTAATTTATCAACCAGCTGTTTAAGTGCTTGACCACGATGGCTGAGCTGATTTTTTATTTCACGAGGTAATTGTGCTGAGCTCATCTTGTGCTCTTCAACCCAAAACAACGGATCATAACCAAAGCCTTGTTCACCTTGTGGAGCGGTGAGAATAGTACCTTGCCAAATGCCATGGCAAATAATTGGCGTAGGATCATTTTCGTGTTGCATATAAACCAGTACGCAGTGAAAACGTGCGGTTCTCTCTTGTGCAGGAACGCCCACTAACTCGCTAATTAACTTTTCGTTGTTATCCTGATCTGTTGCATGCTCACCAGCAAAACGTGCGGAATATACCCCTGGCGCGCCATGTAACGCATCTACTTCTAGTCCTGAGTCGTCAGCAATTGCTGGTAAGCCAGTTTCTTTGGCGGCATGCCGTGCTTTAATGATGGCATTTTCGACAAAGGTAGTACCCGTTTCGGCAACATCGGAAACGTTAAACTCACTTTGTGGTTTAATTTCAATGTGATGATTGGCAAGTAAGCTTGCTAATTCCTTAACTTTTCCTTGGTTACCAGTGGCTAGTACTATGGTGGTCATAATGGGTAAATTCATAAAATAGATGTTAATGGCGCGCATAATACCTTAATCTACGACAAAGTTGGAGTGCTTAACTTGCTCACAAAGGAACAATTACAAAGATGTCGATGAAAGATAGTTTAATAGCGTTGGTTATCATCCTTATTTGGGGATTTAATTTTGTTGTTATTTCATGGGGAGTGAGCGATTTGCCACCGTTATTAATGGGGGCAGGCCGGTTTTTATTGATTGCCATTGTCGGCTCATTATTTGTTAAGAAACCTGGTATTCCTTGGCGATGGATGGCGTTGTATGCCTTGACCTTGTGTTTTGGACAATTTGCGTTTTTATTCTCGGCCATCGCGTTTGGTATGCCGGCGGGATTAGCGTCACTTGTTTTACAATCTCAAGCCGTTTTTACCCTTATTTTTTCCGTACTGATTTTAAAAGAGCAAATCAAGGCTAACCAAATTATTGCCATGCTATTTGCAGGTATCGGTCTTTGGCTAATCGGTGTCACAGGTGAGCATAGCCAAATGACGGGCATAGGTTTTGCGCTAACTATCGCTGCAGCCGCTGCGTGGGGCATAGGTAACACGGTTAATCGTTTGATCAATCAACAAGGCTATCAGGCAAACTTAGGGTTAGTAGTTTGGTCATCATGGGTAGCATTTATCCCATTTGTTTTAGCTAGCTTGTTCGTTGAAGGCGCTGATGCGATGATTGCTAGCATCAGCCACCTTCAGGTGAAAAGCGTCTTGGTATTAGTTTACTTGGCAGGCGCTGCATCAATATTAGGTTATAGCTTGTGGAGTTATTTGTTAACGCATTATCCTGCTGGGCAAGTCGCGCCGTTGACCTTAGGTGTACCTGTTGTTGGTATTTTCTGTGCTCAACTGTTTCTTGAGGAGGTGATCGCTCAGCAGCAATATATTGGGATAGTCTTGGTGATGTTTGGTTTGCTTGTTAATAGTTTAGGAGGCAAATGGCGAAAACTAATCAGAGTGAAACAAGTCTAGCGATGTTGGTGTTATCCCCCTTTGCCAAGAGCAAGCATAAAGGGGGATAGTAAGTGCTATTTGTCGACATAAAATTTTTGTGAAAATTTCAGCGGATGACTTTCTTTACCGTCACTAATGGTTAAATCAAAAATAATGGTTTCTTCATTTTGATAACTCACTTGTGCAAGGTAATAAATCGCATCACCTTCTTTCACTTCGACAAATTCAATGTTCTTATTTTGTCCCAGTAAGTTTTTAGCACTACCTGTGATAGAAACGCTTTTCGCTGGATTACCTTTTTGGGTATTATCCATAACAGAGATATTGATCAAGCCATTGTAACGACTACGTTTAATACCATAGGCTTTTGCAATTTCAGGCGTTAAAAACGTCGCACCAATGGCGATATAGTGCACGTTCATACTGCCCAGTTTTTTCATATTGTCGGCATATGCAGAACTACTTAATGATGCGAGCATCATTAGCATGGTTATGCATAATCGCTTAAAGATTTTCATTTGATACTCCAGTGAATAAGGGACGACAAGTAAATTATAGTCATCCCTAGAAAAAGTGCTTAATGTTTGATCTTAAATAAGAATTAAAGCATTGCCCAGTATGGGATCCAGCCAGATAACAAGATATTGATCATATTTAGCAGTAAAAAAGCAGCTAATACCGATAAATCTAATCCCGCAATGTTGGGGATAATATTACGGATCGGACGTAATACTGGCTCGGTTAATTGATGTAAGATCACTTGTGTCGGATTATAACCTTGTACTACCCAACTCATTAACGCCATCACTAGCATTAAGACAAACAACAAGAATCCCGTTTGTTTGATTAAATATAATATGCCGAGATAGAGCGCGGTGAGTACATCAATTGGCCCACCGTTGAGTGCTGGGATAATAATAAATTTTAGCGAGGCAACTAAATAAGCGATAACTAGCGTTGCTAAATCTATACCACCAAAGCCTGGAATAACGCGTCTAAATGGGATAACGAGAGGATTAGTAACTTTCACCACGAATTGACTGAGTGGATTATAAAAATCAGCCCTAACAAGCTGCAACCATACACGGATCACTAATACCATCAGTAATGCGTCAAAAATAAAGCTAAGTAAATAATTTACTGCTGCCATTGATTACTCCAAAAGGTTTTTCTAATTATCTATATTTGGTCTGTTAAGCCAAATTACAACTCTTATTGCATAACGGTTATCGTCAGTGCTAGTTAACGATTCGCCTGAGCCATTTCTTCGGCGCGGTGTAACGCGCTGTCCATCGCTTTTGCAACCAGTTGTTGTAGACCGCCATCGATTAAGGTGGTGAGCGCCGCTTGTGTCGTTCCGCCTTTAGAGGTGACGTTTTCACGCAATTGACTGATAGCTAGTTTATTTTCAACCACCATTTTTGCTGCCCCTAATGCGGTTTGCTGCACTAATTGTCGACTTTCTTGTTCGCTAAAACCATAGGCTATTGCTTGTTGTTCCATCGCTTCCATAAAAAGGAAAAAATACGCTGGACCTGAGCCAGAAATCGCGATGATTTTGTCAATATCTTGTTCCGTAGCAAGCCATTTGGTCATGCCAACACAAGACATGATTTGCTCAGCAATGTCTATTTGATGTTGATTGGCATTGTCTGAGGCAAATAATCCCGTTACCCCTAAACCTAACTGAGATGGTGTGTTTGGCATGGTACGAATAACAGTGCAGGGAGCGTTCAGCGCCTTTTCTATCGTGGCTATAGAACAGCCAGCTGCGACAGAGATAAAACATTTATTACTGACATCCATTGCTTGACTGATTTGTTGACATACTTGGCTGATAAAATGCGGTTTAACACCTAAGACGATAACGTCGGCAAAACGTGCCGCTTCAAGGTTATCTTCAGTTTCTAATAGGGCAAATTGTTTGGCGAGCTGTTGTCGTTTTTCTGGCGAGGGATTTGACACTATGACATTTTGCGCTTGATAACCAGTGTTCATTAATCCTGTGATAATTGCGCTGTTCATATTACCAGCGCCGATAAAAGCAATATTTTTCATAACAAATCTATTTTTTGGTGGTACGACAATTTATTGTAGCGAATTGTCGTTGAAAGTGAGTGAAAAGTCGCGTAATTCTTCGGTTAATTTTCCCGTTGACCAAAAATTGCGGTGCCGATCCTAACCATAGTTGAGCCATTTGCTATGGCTTGGTTTAGATCATCAGACATTCCCATTGAAAGTGTATCTACGCTTGGGTATTGGCGTTGCAGTTGTTGAAACAGGCTAAACATTTGTTGAAAACTGTCAGCGCTATCATTTTTTTTCGGTATTGCCATTAGCCCTCTTAAGGTTAAATGTTCACAAGCGTCTACTTGTTGCGCTAATTGTGCTAACTCATTGACCTGAATGCCAGATTTTGAACTTTCATCGCTAATATTTACTTGTAAACAAATGTTGAGCGGGGTATCTTGAGATGCTCTTTGCTCATTGAGTCGAGTGATGATTTTTGCTCTGTCGACGCTATGAACCCAAGAAAAGAGCTCTGCAATATGACGTGTTTTGTTCGATTGAATCGGCCCGATAAAATGCCATTCAATGTCAGTAAGGTGAGATAATTGTTCTATTTTTTCAATAGCTTCTTGAATATAACTTTCACCAAACGTACGCTGGCCTGCCATGTACGCTTGTTCAATCATTTGTGCCGGTTTAGTTTTACTCACCGCCAGCAAACAAACTTCATCTATACTTCTATTAGCAAGCTTACATGCCTGAGCTATTTGAGCGTTTACTTGAGCAAGATTATTTTTAATATGAGTCATATAATAAATTCAAAAGATAATGATTAATGTTAACGTTGTTTCGTTAATGTACTAGTTAACTACCAAAGAGGTTTTTATGGATATTACCGAATTACTCGCATTTAGCGTAGAAAATAATGCATCTGATTTACATCTTTCAACGGGTGTTCCACCTCTGATCCGGGTTGACGGTGATGTACGTAAGCTTAACATTCCAGCATTCGATGCTAAAGATGTAAATGGCTTAGTCTACGACATTATGAACGATAGACAGCGAAAAGAATATGAAGAGAATATGGAAGTCGATTTCTCGTTTGAAGTGCCAAATTTAGCCCGTTTTAGGGTTAATGCCTTTAATCAAAATAGAGGTCCATCGGCAGTTTTTCGTACCATTCCAAGTAAAGTATTGTCATTAGATCAATTAGGCTGTCCTGATATTTTCAGACAAATTTCAGAAAAGCCCCGTGGTTTAGTATTAGTGACTGGGCCAACCGGTTCGGGTAAGTCAACGACTTTGGCGGCTATGGTTGATTATATTAACGATAATAAACACGATCATATTTTAACCATTGAAGATCCGATCGAATTTGTTCATGAAAATAAGAAGTGTTTGATCAACCAACGTGAAGTGCACCGTGATACCTTGAGTTTTAACGCGGCATTACGTTCGGCGTTGCGTGAAGACCCCGATGTTATTCTTGTGGGTGAGATGCGTGACTTAGAAACCATTCGCTTGGCAATGACAGCGGCGGAAACGGGTCATTTGGTATTTGGTACCTTACATACCACATCAGCGCCTAAAACCATTGACCGTATTATTGATGTATTTCCAGCCGAGGAAAAATCTATGGTGCGTTCGATGTTATCTGAATCACTGCAAGCCGTTATTTCACAAACCTTAGTGAAAAAAGTTGGTGGTGGCCGAGTGGCAGCACACGAGATTATGATTGGTGTGCCAGCGATCAGAAACTTGATCCGTGAAGATAAAATTGCCCAAATGTATTCCGCTATCCAAACTGGGATGTCAAACGGTATGCAAACTATGGATCAGTGTCTGCAAAATCTAGTTAACAGAGGCATGATCACCAAGCAGGCAGCGATGGAAAAAGCCCAAGATAAGAATCAATTTCAAGGGTATTAACCAGTAAGGAACCATTGATGAGATTTCATAATTACCTAGAAAGAATGGTGCAAGAGCAAGCGTCGGATTTGTTCGTCACCGCTAAATTGCCCGTTAGCGCTAAAATAAACGGTGAATTATTGGCGCTTGAGGAGCATGTGTTAACGGCAGATGAAGCATTATCCCTTGTTCATAGCGCAATGAATGACAAGCAAAAACTTGAATTTGAAAAAGAGAAAGAATGTAACTTTGCAATTTCTATTGACGGCATAGGCCGTTTCCGTGTTTCTGCCTTTTGGCAACGAGAC
>JBNKXM010000124.1:0-5866 GCA_050300315.1 Thalassotalea sp.
AAACCTTTAAAACGCGTGATCCTAAAGTTGCCAAAACTACGACTAAAACAAAGAATAAACAAGATAAAAGTGACACCAAGCATATAAGGCGCGTCGCGCACAGCTGCGTCGCGGTCAATATCACCAGGAGAAATCAGCCCTGCAAGTGATAGCACAGCTAAAATATTAAAAATATTAGAACCAATAATATTGCCTAACGCTAAATCATCTTCTTTTTTAATGATGCTCATGATACTTGCCGCTAACTCGGGCAAGCTGGTTCCTATCGCTATCACCGTTAGACCAATGACTAAATCACTTATGCCAAACGCTTTTGCAATAAATACCGATGAATCAACTAAATAACTAGCGCTTAATGGTAATAAGATAATGCCAACAGTTAACCATAATAATGCGAGTGGGGTGCTTATTGCTTCGGGTAATTCTTGTTCTGCTTCGATAAGCATTGCATCGTCGATACGGTTGTTTTTGGTGCGACGTAAGGTGATAAGCAATAAGGCTATGATGTAAACCGCAAAGCCGACAATTAAGATCATACCTTCGGTAAAGCTAAAATAATGATCTGAGAGCATCCAGTAAGCGATGGCTGTGATCACCAGTATTAATGGAATTTCACGTTTAACGGTTGATGAAGAAACCGATAATGGGTGTAATAATGCGGTGATCCCTAATACCAATGCAATATTGGTGATATTAGAGCCGATGGCGTTACCTATCGCTGTATTAGGATTATCATTAAATGATGCGGTTGCGGCGATCATCATTTCTGGAGCCGAAGACCCCATAGCGACTATAGTCAGGCCGATAATCATTGGTGGAATACCGACATTTCGTGCAACAGATGATGCACCAAAAACAAATTTATCGGCGCTCCACACTAGTGTAACTAACGAAATAAGTAAGATTATTATTTGAACAAGCATTAAACACTCCGATTTGTGAGGGTGAATTGTCGCTGGTTGTTGATAAAAAAAAAAGGGCAAATAGCTAAAAAATGTAAAAGAAAGACGTTTTTTACAACTTTTCGGTTAATGCTCAAATAGCAAAGGGAAATTTTTCACGCTATCACGCGTGTTGCTTTGATATTCGCGGGATTCTTTTTGTCAGTAAAACTTACAATTTCTTACGATTACCTACGCTTTTTAAACACAATAAATTGTCAATTTCGGATGAAGTCTCAGTGACACTAAGGTAGAATTGCCGTTCTAACATCAATTTAACAACAGGCGTTAATATATTCTTATGTCGGATAAGACAGATATTCTGGTAGATATTCAAAATATGACGTTTATGCGTGACGAACGCGTCATTTATGATGATATCAGTTTGACCATTCCTAAAGGCAAAGTAACGGCCATAATGGGGCCTAGTGGCATAGGTAAAACGACCTTGTTACGCTTGATTGGTGGTCAACTTAAACCTGATGCAGGGCGCATTTTATTTGATGGTAAAAATATTCCGACTTTGTCTCGCCAAGAATTGTATTCAGTGCGTAAACGCATGAGTATGTTGTTTCAAAGTGGTGCCTTGTTTACCGATATGTCGGTCTATGACAACATCGCGTTCCCCATACGTGAACATACGCAATTGTCAGAAACATTAATTGAAAAAATGGTGTTGATGAAATTAGAAGCGGTTGGTTTACGAGGCGCAAGATTGTTAAAACCAAGTGAATTATCGGGTGGTATGGCGCGTCGGGCAGCGTTGGCGAGAGCAATCGCCTTAGATCCAGAACTCATTTTGTATGATGAACCATTTGCTGGCCAAGATCCGATTTCGATGGGGGTTATTGTTACGCTTATCAAAGAATTAAACGATGTCTTGGGATTAACGTCAGTGGTTGTCTCTCATGATGTGCCGGAAGTGATGAGCATTGCCGATTATATTTATATCATTGCTGAGCAAAAAATTATTGGTCAAGGCACACCGCAAGAGATTGCCCAGCAGCAATCTCCCTTGGTGCAACAGTTTGTTAAAGGTGAAGCTGATGGTCCAGTTCCATTTCATTATAAAGCTGCCTCGTATCGTGAAGAGTTAATAGGCGGTAACTGGTCATGATTGATAGCTTGATTTTATTAGGTGGAAAAGTTATCGAGCGGGTAAGCGCGTTAGGTCGGGCGATATTAATGCTCAGTTCTGCTTTGATGCATGTACCCAATGTCAGAAAAGGCTTTCCTTTGTTGATCAATCAACTGTATTCGGTTGGTGTATTATCTTTGATAATTATCATGGTCTCCGGCACTTTTATTGGGATGGTACTTGCGTTACAGGGCTATACTATTTTAGTTGGTTATGGTGCTGAAGCGAGTTTAGGACCTATGGTTGCGTTATCGTTATTACGAGAATTAGGCCCGGTAGTTGCCGCGTTATTATTTGCAGGTCGAGCAGGTTCTGCGCTCACTGCCGAAATCGGCTTAATGAAGGCAACAGAACAGTTATCGAGCTTAGAAATGATGGCGGTTGATCCATTACGTCGAGTGATAGCACCACGCTTTTGGGCAGGGTTTATTTCCCTTCCATTACTTGCCGCGATTTTTTCTGCCGTTGGTATATTAGGTGCGCACCTTGTTGGCGTTGACTGGTTAGGTGTTGACAGTGGTACGTTTTGGTCTGTGATGCAATCACAGGTATCATTAGAAAAAGACATTATAAACGGTATTATCAAAAGCATTGTTTTTGCGTTTGTTGTCACTTGGATTGCCGTGTATAAGGGCTACGATTGTGAACCAACATCTGAAGGGATCAGTCGGGCAACAACGGCGACTGTGGTGCAATCATCATTGTTAGTGCTAGGTTTAGATTTTATTTTAACGGCGTTAATGTTTACAAAATAAGTTTGTTGAAAAGACAAACATAACGTCAGGTTTTACGTATTTGGTGGATGACATAATGTCAAAAAAAGTTGAATTAATGGTTGGTTTGTTTGCTGCTATCGGTATCGCTGCGTTGCTGATGTTATCGTTAAAGGTGGCTGACAGTGGTATCTCTGGTAACGGTGAAACGTATCAATTATTTGCGAAGTTTGACAATATTGGTGGCTTGAAAGTGCGCTCGCCGATCAAAGTTGGTGGCGTTGTAGTTGGTAGAGTGAGTGCCATCAGTCTTGATGAAGAAGATTATACTCCAGTGGTCACCTTAGAAATTTACGCCCAGTATAATCATTTTTCTGAAGCAACGTCGGTATCTATTTTAACTGCAGGTTTACTTGGTGAGCAGTATATCGGTTTATTACCAGGGTTTGTTGATGAATCGGTCGAAACTTTGCAAGCGGGTGACTATATCGAAGATACTAAACCCGCGTTAGTGTTAGAAGAATTAATCGGTCAATTTTTGTTTAGCCAAGGAAGTGGTGAATAATGAAGTGTGATAAGCCTATGTTGACAACTAATAAAGTGATACTCCTAGTTGGAGCTATGTTTACTCAGCATGTTTTTGCCTCAGATGTAATGTCGTTGGCAAATGATGCAAATACCTTGAGACAACAGATAAACCTTGTTTCGTTTGTGACTGATGATGATTCAGAAGGTGAAGGCTCAACTAATGTAGCCAAGAAAGACCCGTATGAGATGATCAAAACAGTGGCAAACATTACCTTTAAACGGTTTGCTAACGAACAAAATGAAATTAGAAAAGATCCCAACATTCTTAAAACGATTGTGCGAGAAGAATTGATCCCCTATATCAATTATCAATATGCCGCGTTTAAAGTGATCGGTAGTAATTTTAAAAAAACCACTAAAGAAGAGCGGGCGGAATTTGTACCTGTTTTTCGAGACTACTTAATTAGCTCGTACGCTCAGGTATTCACTTTATACAATCATCAGGAAGTTCAGTTTTCTCCGGCAAAAGACTTTAGTGATGAGAAAGTAGTGGCTGTTAAAACCACAGTGATTGAGCCGGGTAGAGATCCGATTGATATTTCTTTTCGCGTAAGAAAAAGTAATAAAACAGGTGATTGGAAAGCATATGATATGGTTGCCGAAGGTGTGAGTTTGCTGGATAGTAAACAGGCGGAATTAAGCAGTTTGATCCGTCAGAAAGGTTTACCACATGTCACGCAAATGCTAAGAGAAAAAGCAGAAAAGGATATAGTTTTTAAATAGGTCCTTTTATGCATTCAATTAATATTGCACTACAACAAGATCAACTGATTTTAACAGGCGAGTTGACGCGAAAAACGGTCAGCAGAACGTTTGAGAAAAAATCATTATCGTTAATGACGAGCTTAGTGAAAGTGATCGATTTAGCATCGGTCACTCGAACTGATACTGCAGGTTTAGCTTGGCTATTGTTGATGTTAGAGCAAGCCAACAAGCAAGCAATCGACATAAAAATAGTCAATCTACCCGAAGAGTTAACTAAATTAGCCAAATTAAGTGCGGTAGATTCTTTCTTGCCAGTTCAATAACACATATAATCGTACTCAACTAATGAATAGGAGAGATATGTGGACGTTTCTGAAATAGAGAATTTACTCAATAACGCATTAGAATTAGATGAGTTGCACGTAAAATTTGATGGCTCGCAATGCACAGTGATCGCTGTCGCTGATTTTTTTGGCGAATTAAGTCGTGTTAAAAAACAACAAACAGTATTCGCACCACTTGCACAAGCGATCAACGAAGGTGCAATACATGCTGTCACAGTAAAAACATTTACCAGCGCTGATTGGAAGCGTGAAAAAATGTTTAACTTACCCCTGTAATTTTCGCTCAACTTAAAAGAAGACCCACTTGGAAGCATTTAAAATAATCGGCGGAACGCCAATTCATGGTGAAGTGACCATCTCAGGTGCTAAAAATGCCGCACTACCTATATTGATGGCCACTTTATTATCTGAAACACCTATTACCATCAATAATGTCCCGAAGTTAAATGACATAGAAACAACAATTAAGTTGTTAACTCAGTTAGGTGCGAGTGTCAGTTGGTTAACTGACAGTGCATTACGTATTGATGCAAGCTCAGTCGATCAGCATAAAGCATCCTATGAATTGGTTAAAACGATGCGCGCATCCATTTTGGTGTTAGGGCCGTTATTAGCGCGTTTTGGTCATGCAGAAGTGTCATTACCTGGTGGTTGTGCTATTGGTGCTCGCCCCGTGAATTTACATATTCACGGGCTTAAATTAATGGGCGCAGAGATCGATGTTGAAAATGGTTATATCATTGCGCGCAATAATGGACGCTTACAAGGCGCGACGATTTTTATGGACACTGTTAGTGTCACGGGAACTGAAAATTTAATGATGGCTGCGGCTTTGGCCGAAGGAACAACCATTATTGAAAATGCGGCAAGAGAGCCAGAAATTGTCGATTTAGCCAATTGCTTGAATGCCATGGGAGCAAATGTTTCAGGTGCAGGCACAGATACCTTAACGATAAAAGGCGTTGCACAATTAACTGGAAGCGAATACAGCGTGATGCCTGATCGCATCGAAACGGGTACTTTCCTTGTTGCAGCTGCCGTTACTCAAGGCAAGGTGAAATGCTTAAATACCGATCCTAGTAGCTTAGACGCTGTGTTAGCAAAACTCCAAGAGGCGGGTGCTGAGATCACCACAGGTGAAGACTGGATTGAGCTTTCGATGAATCAACGACCGAAAGCTGTAAATGTGCGTACCGCACCACATCCGGCATTTCCAACCGATATGCAAGCGCAGTTTGTCACGTTAAATGTTATCGCTCAAGGCACAGCTACCATCACAGAAACTATTTTTGAAAACCGTTTTATGCACGTTTCCGAATTAACCCGAATGGGTGCGGATATTACCATTGACGGACACTCTGCCGTAGTTGTTGGAACGACCGGCCTAAGTGGTGCTTCGGTCATGGCTACAGACCTCAGGGCATCCGCCTCCTTAGT
>JBNKXM010000125.1:0-5866 GCA_050300315.1 Thalassotalea sp.
AATACGCCCGGCCAGCCACTACCAAGTATCACAGGCATAGTGCCTGCTGGCGATTCAATCGCAACTAAGTTCACTAACGCTTGGCGCACTGCCTCTTCAGCGTAAGAAAAATAACGTGCTTTTGTGCCAACAAGTTCAAAGAAATAACTATAATCTGTTCTAGCGCCACCACCTGCACTACCTCGCTCTCGCTTGCCATTTGCTTCAACAAGCACCGAACAATTTAAGCGTACTAGTGGTCTAATATCGGTTGCGTAAGTACCATCACTGGCAGCAACTAATATTTTTTCAAAAACGCCAGATAAACTAACAATCACTTGTTTCACTCGGTTATCTTGCGCTCGTGCATGAGCTTCCACCTCATGTAGCATAGTGATTTTTTGTTCTTGGCTTAAACTATCAATGGGATTGATGCCCTGATATATCATTGGCTGTTGCTGATTTTTAAACGCTTGTACTTGACCACTACGACCAGATAACGCTATGCCTTTCGCCGCTTCAGCCGCTTTAGTTAACGCCTGTGGACAAATATCATCAGAATAGGCAAAGCCCGTTTTCTCACCAGAGATCGCACGCACACCGACACCACGTTCGATATTGTAAGAACCTTCTTTTACGACGCCATCTTCTAACATCCATGACTCATGTGAGCTGGCCTGAAAATACAAATCGGCTAAATCGACATTTCGCTGGTAAATATTTTCTAATATTTCATTTAGAAAGGTTTTATCTAGTTGGCTATCCGCCAAGAGCTCACGCTCAACATTATTCATAGCTTTTTAACTTCGTAGTAAATTGGTTATGTTCAGCCACTGGAATTGCTTGGCGAACTTGAATTAATTGAGTGAGATCGATATCCACACTAATGACCCCTTGCCCTTCTGCTAAGCACGCTAGCACTTCCCCCCAAGGATCGATGATCATACTGTGTCCCCAGGTTTCTCGACCATTTTGATGCACACCTTGCTGACCTGCTGCAATGATAAACGCTTGATTTTCAATGGCACGTGCCCGTAATAACGTTTGCCAATGCGCTTGCCCTGTCACTTTAGTAAATGCACTTGGCACTGTGATCACTTTAGCACCTAATTGGGTTAGCGTTCGATATAATTCAGGAAAACGTAAATCATAACAAATCGATAATCCTAAGGTAATGCCCGCAGCTTCAGTCGTGACGACTTTACTGCCCGCCTTAGTATAACGTGATTCAAGATAGTTTTTTTCACTATCGGCTACTTCAACATCAAACAGATGGATTTTATCATAGCGCGCAAGTTGTTCGCCTTGTGGGGAGAATACTAAGCAAGTATTAGTAAATTTTTGCGCTTGTTGATCATAAATCGGAATGCTGCCGGCTACTAACGTAATACAATATTTAACCGCAAGTGCGGATAACGCGCTCGCTAGGTAATGCTGTTGTGCATCTTTTTGGGCGAGCATTAATTGCTCTTGATCGCGACCACCAAAAAATAAACAACACTCAGGCAATACCACGATATGCTGTGGACTAACATCAAGTGTTGACAGTTGCTGCTCAATCGCAGTCAAGTTTTGTTCAACATCGGGGACAGAGTTCAATTGAACCGCAGAAACTCTAACCATCAGATTTATCCGGTTGTTGGTGATCTTTTTCTTCAAGTAACCCAGTTTCAGGATTAACTTGCCCTGTTGGTGCTTTTTGCTCTTGCGGCAAATTTTCCACTATTTGCGGTGGTGAATCACGACCTACACTAATGTTTTGTGTTTTTCTATCCACCTCTTTGAAGCTAGGTTCATCAATGCTACCTGTCACCTCAAATTTATATTCAGACACCACTTTGGAAGTGATCACTTCATCAATTGCGATGCCTGCTAAAAATGTCACAGGATTTAGCGTTGCTATCCAGGCTATCGCTGGCAAACTCGAGGTAACGTTCGGTTTATATGACATGCGATAATCAAGAGTTTCGGTATTCAAATCAGTGTTGCCTTTAACGGCTAAATCACCGGCAGAACCTTTCAAAAACGTATTTTTGGTATAAATAACACCATTTTGCACATGAAAGTCACCTTTCACTTCGCTATAAAACATGCCATCACTAAAGATGTCTCTAAAATCAAATTTCAACTTACGCACCAGCGATTGCAAACTCAATATCGAAAACGCCCGCGCTTGATCAGGCACTTCCGCAAGATAACCTTCGTCAAGTTTACCACTAAGATCTCCGTTAAAATGAGCGATAGCAAAATCTTGTGGCCCGCCCAACCAATTCACATCAAATGATGATTTTAACCCACTGTCTCTTACCGTTGACGGAATGCCGAGTCGTTCAAACTCACGTTCAACATCTTTCGTTGAAAACTCACCTTTGACACTAGTGATCGAGTTCTGTTGATCATGATGCCAAGTCGCATCAAAATTCAGTTTAGTGTTTTTACGTTTAGCGACGAAGTTTTTCACCGCAAGTTGATCTGCTTGTTTACGTATTAAAGAAAACGATACTTCGCCTAAATGTAAGTTAGCGTAGCTGCAATCACCACAGCTAAAACGAATTGGAGGAATATCACTGAACAATTCATCATTAACATGAATGTTAAAGTCATCTGGCTGTGTCGATGATTTCAGTTCAGGTGTAAGCGCTTTTTCATCTGCTCCGTTATCCTTGCTACTAAACAGCTGGCGGTTAGGAGACAATTTAATAAAATCTGCAGCAACGTCTAACCCTTGGCTATGCCAGTCGGGATAAAACTTCACTTGCCCTCGCGCTTCTTTGCTAGACAAGTCCAATAACCACCAACTCAGTTGATCTTCAAGGTTAAAAGACACACCGTGAAGTTGCTCATTGAAAAACGTCAAGTTGGCAATGTTGCCACGAATACGTTCTGGCTGCTCGAGCAAATGACTGCTTGTTTCCGGCGTTTGCGCTGTAGATGAAACACTCGCAATAATATCGAGCACTAAAGGTTGCCATTGCATAAAATCTGCATTTGCCAAATTAGTGGTAATATGAAAACCATTGAGCGGCAAATACATTTGCTCATTCCCTAAGATCAAATGTGCTTGAGAAAACGCCACTTGCTGATGATTCAAATTACCGTAAAAATTTAACTGCTCACCAATTTTCGCATCGATAGTTGACTGATCTTCATTACCTGAGACTCTAATATTAGCGCTAACTTGCTGCTCTTTAGTTTTATTAAATGGTGCTGGCAACGCCAGTTGTAAGCCAACTAACTCAGAATCAATCGCCAATTGATAACTAAATTTACCTTGATGTTCATTGTTAAGCGTTAGCCTGCCTTGCCAATCTAGCATGCCGTTGCCATACGTTTTTAACTGTTGAGGTAACTGCTCGAGCCAACCAGTGTCTTGCCATTGAGCCGCTATATCAATATCAGTTTGATAATGATGCTCTTGATTTTCGCCATTAACATCAAACGCTAACGGCATACCTCGCCACATAGCCGTCAAATTTTCCGTGGTGATATGAGCATTTTCAAAAAATAATTGGCCATTCAAATCCGTCAACAACATTTCAGGCGATTGCAAATTAAGCTTATTGTTATCAAATATCACAGTGCCTTTGGCAATTGCTAATTCTGGTGTTTGTAATGGTAATGACAAGCTAAACTGACCAGCAATTTTGTTACCGATCACCGCACGTTCTAACACCGCGCCAACACTATCGCTATATGGACTCGATAACATTAAGGTTGATACTAATTCTGGCGACGTCTGGTTAAACTTGGCATCAACCGTAAGTACTTGCTCATTTTGCAAATCATCGATTGCCGCGCGTACACCTTTGACGTCAATGCCACTGAGCGTGCCGTCTCTTCCTGTGATCAGCATGCTATTGTCAGTAAAATTTAAGTTAGCACTGAAGTGTTGGATTGCGGGCCACTTTTTATCAAAATTAAAGGTTGCATGACTCAATTCAGCATCAACAATAAAACTGCCGCTGCCATCTTGATAAGGAAAGCTATTTAATGGCCCGTTGATCAACACCAAAGCTTGATCTAATTGGCCTTTCTCTAGCGACCCGTTAAGGTAGCTGATCAAGTCTTGTCCCATTAACTCTTGTGGATAAAACGACTGAGCAAAAACAACGTTACCCTCTTTTGCCGTTGCTAATAATGACAATACCGCTTCTTGTTCTTTAGGCGAGAAAACGGCAAGTTCAGCATTGAGTTTGACTTGCTCAGATGAAAAATTCACATCATCACTGGTTAACTGCCAACCAGCATCATCGAACTTAAGGTCAAGCTTAGCGGATAAATTTTGATAACCGATGGGCTTGGCAAAGTGCTTATCAAAATCCAAAGCGCCATTTTTTGCCATGATATCGAGATAAATCGCACCCGGTTGATAAATTACTTGCCCTGAGAGGTTTTCGATACCCGGAATACCTTGGCTGTAATGGCTTGTTAGCTCATGTGCTTGAGCAATTAGCGCCGTGTTTGTCGGGCTATATTCAAAGTAGATATCACTGACTTGCCCAACAGGGTTGAGCTGTTCAATCAAGGTTCTCGATGCTGAGTCCTTAACAAACAATGGTAAAAGATCTGCCATACCAGCAACATCAACAGCTGAAATATACGCATTAACGCTATCTTGATCTCGTGTCATTTCAAAGCTTAATGGCTGCCATGTTTGCTCATTCGATTGAATATCAATGACTGACGAATAGCCTGTTAACTGAGTGGGTTCGTCAAGATGCTCAAACACCAACTGCCCACCGGAAATATTTAACGTGTTGATCGCTTCATTATGCTGCCAGGCAATTTGGTTTTGTCCAAGTGCCACTTGCAGTTGCTTAGCAAGACCATTATCAATGGTTAACCAGGCATTAAAATTAATCGTTGAGTGGGTATTTTCATCTTCGATTGCAAAGACTTTGCCTAACCAAGGGGTGATATTTAACTGATTTGCTTCTAGATACATAGTGCCATGCATCTGTTCAACACTATCGCCTTTTACCTGTAGCTTTAGTTGTAAGTTATTTGACGTTAAACCATCAAGAACAACGTTACCACTAGCCTTATGGCTGTCCCCTTGATTCAGCCAATGTAACGAATCAATTAAAAAGGTACGTTGGCCTTTGTCGGTGCGATAAATGACCTGACTATTATTGACTGAAAACCGACCTATTTGTGAAAAAAACAACTCGGTAATATTATTGAGCAATGAAGAATCTTCATCCGATACTTGGGTGTTAGACACCATAGTTTTATCGAACAGAATTTTTACGCCATCTAATGAACAGTCTTTGGTGATAATGCGTCGGTAACGAATACTTCGCCAAAAATCAATATTTAAATCAAAAGCTTGAACATAAATTTCTGCGCCATCAGTTTGTAACAGACTGACATTAGAGGCAACCAATGTTGGACCAACACTTTGCCAGCCCATGTCCAAAGAGCCAATAACAATATGGCTACCATAGCGTTCATTAATATAATTTTGTAAATCGATACGATAGTTGTGAGCGTAAGGAAGAAATAATCGTAATGCACTGATCAACACAGCAAACACCACCAATAAAATGGCGATGCACTTGTATGTTCTGTTTAACCAGCGGTTTGATACCTTTGAAATACCCATTTAACGATTTACTTCTCTGTGTTTAAAATAACAAAAAATCAAACTCCTCCCTGAGTGATTCCTTTAAGCGTAGTAATTACTTACATCATCACCACATCAAATTGTTCCTGATTATACATATTTTCGGTTTGAATTTTTATCTGCTTACCAATAAATACTTCTAATTCTGCTAAGTTATGATATTCATCATTAATCAATGATTCACTGACCGCAGATGAGGCATAAACAATAAACTTGTCGGCGTCGTAAGCGCGATTAACTCTCACTATTTCACGCAACACT
>JBNKXM010000126.1:0-5850 GCA_050300315.1 Thalassotalea sp.
GTAAATTGGTTTGTTCGGCAACCGATTTAATGACGTCAACTACTTTTGTAATGTTGCTGCTACTTTCATGCAAATGAGTAATTTGTTGTGCTAACCCATCAATTTCCTGTGCTAGTGATTCTATTGAATGATATGATTTTTGTACCACAGCTAAGCCATTATGCGCTTGTTCATCAGCTTCTTTTGCTGAATCAGCGGTAAGTTGAGTATTACTTGCGACTTCTTTTACCGTTGCTGAAAGTTCTTCTATAGCGGTAGCAATCAGGCCAATACCATCTTGCTGTTCGGTTAATGAATTTGAATTATATTCACAGGTATGAGAGGTTTCTTCAGCTGCTGAAGCCAGCATTAAACTCGAGTTAGATATTTCATCAATTGCACCAGAAAATTTACCAAGAGTTAAATTAAGCGCTGCTGCAATTTGTCCGAGTTCACTTTCACCTTCAAGTTTAGCTGTAATTGATAAGTCATTGTTATCTCTGACTTGCGCCATAACATTGGTTAGCTCTTTCACATGAGCAGTAAGATCTTTAATGGTAAAATAACTAATCAGTAGCGATGCAGTTATTAATACGATAAGTAGTAATGACACCATTAGCATGTTGTTAAAAGCTTGATCTTCTTTATCATTTGTTAGTTGTTGTAAACTTGTACCGAGTTGGTTTTCAATTTTTTTAAGCTGACCAATACGCAGTGTGGATTGTTCGAACCATTCGTTGGCATCAATGGAAAAGTTATTTGTGCTGTTTTGTGCGACTTTTCTCATGCGTTCAACTTCTTTAATAGAAGCATGATCTAACAGTTGTTGATAAATACGTTTATTTTCCTGATCTGCAAAGGCGAGAAAGTTACTAAAGTAAGTATCTTGTTGTGTCATCAACGAGATGAATTTGACAAACATACCGCTTGCAAAGCCGTTTTGAGAAAAGGTGTTGCTTAATACCGCGCGTTCAATGCCCGCTCTTTCCTTTCCTTGTAAAAAATTGTAATAAGCGGTGATTTGTTTAGTAATGGTTGATTCGTTACTTAATTCGACAATTATTGCTGAAACCGAAAGCAGTTGAGCATTGAGGTTAGTATAAAAGGCTATTGCCTTGCCTGCGTCAATGGAAAGATTATCAACTTGTGAGCGAATATCGTTTAAATTATTTAAGGCGCTATTAATAGCACTGTTTAAACTCTGAATGTCTGCTTGTTCAAATTGATGACTAGCAAGAAATTGTTTTTTGCTTGTTAATTTCGCATCGGTATCATTGCGTTGCTGTTTGATTTTTTGAGCAAATTTTTGACCTTTTGAACCGAGAAAACCTGCGGTCATACCGCGTTCTTTTTGGAGTTCATGCACGAGTTCACTATAAGTGATCGATAATTGAGTTAGCTGATCTAACTCTAACATATCGTTGTAATCGTCAACGCTTTGAAAAATAACGGTTATGCCTAGCCAAATAAGTCCAATAATTGGCAGAATTAGCAAAATAAATATTTTTTTAATAAATGAAATATCGCTAAACTTCATGATTCTTCCTTAAGTAAAATTGTGCATCACATCCATATTGTGTAATGGAAGTGTAAATTAATCGTAATAATTTAGTAAATACATGATATATAAGGTTATTATATGCTAATTGTGCTTTTTTTATGTGATATATATCAACAAAAGTAAAACATAGCTTGTTATTTTCTTATAAATATAAAAGATAGCAGTATTTACATAGAGTTAAAGAAAACTATTAAAATTTTCTGACAGATGTCCAATCATCTATATATTCGTTATTTCCCCTGAATGATTAATAGGTTGTTCATTTATTGACACACGATCGAATACCTAGAACCACCTATAATGAGTCAATAATAAGGCTTTTTTAGCGAGTCATTGCCTCAATTACCTAGTTGCAGCTTGCGTTGTTAGCTAATCATTAATTTGCTGTTGATCTTTTGTGCTATTCAAATTAAGATGACAACAAATGTAAGCGCTTACATTTGTTGTCATCTTTTAATAAATTTAATGGGTAATGACATCAAAGATCCAACGTAAGTCGCTAGTGTGAATAATTTAGTAGGAACTAAAAGCAGCATGACTTTTTCTTTACCCGATGGCTCTTTATTGACCAAAGCATCCTTTTTATACGGTGTAGCAACCGCGTCATTTCAGATTGAAGGTGGTGTTGAGCATCGTTTACCCTGTATTTGGGATACGTTTTGTGCGACGGAAGGTAAAATAGCTGATGGTTCAAATGGCGATATAGCGTGTGATCATGTTAATCGCTGGCAAGATGATGTTGAGTTGATAGCATCTTTTGGCGTTGATGCATATCGTTTGTCGATATCGTGGCCTAGGGTTATAAACAAGGATGGCAGTGTAAATCACGAAGGCATGGATTTTTACATTAAGTTGCTTGATGCACTTAATGCAAAGGGGATCAAACCATTTGTGACGCTTTATCATTGGGATTTACCACAACACTTAGAAGATGAGGGTGGGTGGCTTAATCGTGAAACTGCTTATAAATTTAAACAGTATACCGAGCATGTCGTAGCTGCGTTGGGCGACAGGGTGTATGCCTATGCCACGTTAAATGAACCTTTCTGTAGTGCTGTTTTAGGGTATGAAGAGGGTATTCATGCGCCAGGTAAAGTCGGTAAAGAATTTGGTCGTAAAGCGGCTCATCATTTACTGCTAGCACATGGTTTGGCGATGCAGGTATTACGAGAAAAAAGCCCTAAAACAAAAAATGGTATTGTGCTCAACTTTACGCCTGGTTACCCATTAACAGATACTCAAGCTGATATTGATGCGACAGCTTGCGCCAATGACTATCACAATTACTGGTATTCAAGCCCAATTTTTGATGGCAAATATCCATCATTACTTGATCAGCTGCCAGAAGCGCATCGCCCTGATATCCATCAAGATGACATGGCATTAATTTCTCAACCAATAGACTTTTTAGGTATTAATTTTTATACCCGAGTACGTTATCAAGCAAGTGAGCATCAACTGTTTGAAGAGGTGCGAGTTGATGGCGTAGCGCGAACAGATATTGGCTGGGAAATATATCCACAGGCATTTACGGATTTATTAGTGGATCTAAATACTCGATATCAATTACCTCCAGTGTATATTACTGAAAACGGCGCATCGATTGACGATGAAATCATAGATGGGCAGGTAAATGATGTGCGTCGAATCGATTATTACAATCAACATTTAAATGCTTTGCATAATGCGATAGTGCAAGGGGTGAATGTTTGTGGCTATTTTGCATGGAGCCTAATGGATAATTTCGAATGGGCGGAAGGTTATTTGAAACGCTTTGGCATAGTTTATGTGGATTATCCAACGCAAACGCGAACCGTTAAAGCCAGTGGTTTAGCGTTCAAAAAATTAATTGCACAGCGATGTTAAGACATAGCGGCATAACGAACCGAAAAGGTAACAGATAGTGAAGAAACTTTCAGGGTGGGAAAAATCGGGATATGCCATGGGAGATGCTGCGGCCAATCTTGTGTGGCGAGGGGCGTTAGCTTATTTAGCTGTATTTTATACTGACACTTTTGGTTTATCGGCGGCCGCGGCGGCGATGTTATTTTTAGTGGTTCGATTATCAGATGGTGTTACCGATATCATTATGGGAATGATAGCAGACCGAACCAATAGCCGATGGGGTAAGTTTCGTCCTTGGATATTGTGGTCAGCGCCATTTTTAGGCTTGTTTATGGTGCTATGTTTTACCACGCCTGATTTTTCTGATAGCGGTAAGTTAGTTTATGCCTATGTCACTTATATAGGTTTAACGCTGGCTTACACGGTTAATAATGTACCGTATTCAGCCTTGATGGGAGTGATGACATCGAGTGAAAGTGATCGCACAAGTTTGTCTGGCTTTCGTTTTGCTGGCGCGTTTGCTGGTGGCTTATTGGTGATGGGCTTTTTACCTGAGCTCGTTGCATATTTTGGTCAAGGCAATGATGCGCAAGGCTATCAATCAACCATGTATGTGTTTGCGGCGTTATTAGTTTTCTTGATGGTTATCACTTTTAGTACGACTAAAGAACGCATTATTCCGGTTATTGATCCGACAAGCAATTTACGCTCTGAATTGCTCGATTTAACGAAAAACCTGCCATATATCATATTGCCGCTCATGGCGATGACATTGTTTTTCTATTATCGCGATATATACAGCGGTTCATTTTTCTTTGCCGTAGCTTTGGGCATGTACCTAGTCATTAAAAAGCTACTCACCTTACCCACAGAAAATATGACGGGTACACAACGAGATATGATAGATCTCTTGACCAATAAACCTTGGTTAATCCTCATTGGAATGGGGTTTTTAACTATGATGTTTAATGGCATCAAATATGGCGTCATTGCCTATTATTTTAAATATTATGTTGGTGATGATTTAATGGCGGGCAAATATTTTATCGCATTATTGATCGTTTCTATATTTGGCGCTTTTTCAACTAGCTATTTGGCTGACAAATTTGGCAAGCAAAAATTATTCATTATGACGTTAGTCATTAGTGGTTTGTTTACTGTCGCTTTGTATTGGGTGCCAGAAACGAATGTTATGGCTATTTTTAGTATCGGTTGTGCGGCTGAATTTTTTGCGGCGATGATGCCAACGTTATTTTTCACTATGCTTGGTGATTCTGCTGACTATTCTGAATGGAAAAATGGTCGCCGAGCGACAGGACTCATCTATTCTGCAGGCACGTTTGTACAAAAAACCGGAGGTGGCTTTGCCGGGGCATTAGTCTTAGTTGTTTTAGCCGGATATGGCTATGATGGCATGGATGCATCAACAATTTCTGCTTCTTTGCCAGGGATGAAATTATTAATGAGTTGGATCCCCGCTGCGTTTGCGTTTGCAGGCGCTGCATTAATGCTCATTTATCCTTTGTCGAACCAGCTCAATCGACAGATTGGTGATGAGTTGACGCAGCAAAGAAGCAAGGCGATAACGGCATAATAGCGATAGATTTTTAAACTTAGTGATTTGTGATAATCTACTGCCTTTGAAAAAGTGCAATTACCCAAAATCATCTACTCAATAGGTTGTTTTTAGTAGGGAAATCATGGCAACTATATATCAAGTTTCTGAATTAGCAAAAGTGTCGCTGGCGACTGTTTCTCGTGTGATGAATGGTAATGCGCGAGTGAGTGAAAAAACTCGTGACAAAGTGATCGCTGCGATGAAAGAGCTCGGCTACCGCCCAAATACCATAGCGCAATCTCTGGCATCTAATCGAAGCAACTGTATTGGGTTATTAGTTTCAGAAATTCATGGGCCGTTCTTTGGGCAAATGATGAGTGGTGTCGAAACTGAGGTGAGAGCTGCGGGTAAGCATGTCATTATTACCACGGGGCATAGTGAAGAAGAAAAAGAAAAAGACGGCATTGAATTTTTGATGAGTCGTAATTGTGATGCGGTAATTTTGCACGTTGAAGCGGTAACGGATGAGTACTTAATTGAATTGAGCAAAGGTCCTACACCTATCTATCTCGTCAGCCGACATGTTGAAGCGCTAAAAGAACGTTGTATCAGCTTAGATAACGAATTAGGCGGTTATATAGCAACGAAGACCTTGATTGATCAAGGGCATAAAGAAATCGCATATATTGCCGGGCCATTATATAAAGCAGATGCTTATCAACGTTTACTTGGTCATAAACGGGCATTGTCTGAGCATGGTTTAGTGTTAAACGAGCAACTTGTCTACGAAGCTGAATTTAAAGAGCAAGGTGGTGTTAAAGGATTACGGCACTTTCTTAACAGTGGCGAGAAATTTACGGCGCTTGTCTGTGCGAACGACGAAATGGCATCGGGCGCCATGACTTAC
>JBNKXM010000127.1:0-5850 GCA_050300315.1 Thalassotalea sp.
ATGCAGCGCGCGGTGTTCAGTCTGCGCAAGAGCTAGAGCTGACGGTGAGTCAGTTGCACGATGTCAATCAGCTCAAGGGACTAGACAAAGCGTGCGAGCTGCTTTATCACGCCATAAGCAAGCAGCAACGGATTTTTATCATTGGTGATTTTGACGCCGATGGTGCGACAAGTACCGCATTAATGATCTCGGCGCTGTCGATGTTAGGTAATAAACATCATCAGTTTATCGTACCAAATCGTTTTGAATATGGTTATGGTTTAACGCCTGAAATCGTTGATATTGCAGCGCAGCAGGGCGCTGAGGTGTTGATCACCGTCGACAGTGGTATTAGCTGCTTAGCTGGTGTACAAAAAGCAAAAGATCTAGGCTTGACCGTCATTGTCACTGACCATCATTTACCAGGAAAATCCTTACCGGTTGCTGACGCTATCGTGAACCCTAATCAAGCCGATTGCCACTTTCCAAGCAAATCGCTGGCAGGAGTAGGTGTTGCTTTTTATTTTATCTTGGCGATGCGTAAGTATTTGCGTGATCGCGCTTGGTTTACAGATAACAACCTGATCGAGCCTAATATTGCCCAATTACTCGATTTAGTGGCATTAGGTACGGTTGCCGATGTGGTATCGCTCGATGCGAATAATCGTATTTTAGTCGAACAAGGTTTAAAACGAATTCGCGCCGGTCATACTCGTCCTGGTATCCAAGCGTTAATTGAAGTTGCAGGGAAAAATCAACAGCGTTTAACGGCAGCAGATTTTGGCTTTGCGTTAGGACCAAGAATTAATGCTGCAGGTCGATTAGACGATATGGCATATGGTATCAACTGTTTACTTGCTCCAGATTTAATGACTGCCCGAGTGATGGCGGCTGAACTTGATGCATTAAACAAAACACGCCGTGAAATTGAGCAAGGCATGCAGCAAGAAGCCGAAGTAGTGATGAAACAACTTAAGATGGATGAGGCCGAATTGCCTTATGCACTCGCCTTATATCATCCTCAATGGCATCAAGGAGTGATTGGTATTGTTGCTGGACGCATAAAAGAAAAATTTCATCGACCATGCATAGTTTTCGCCGCGAATGAACAAGGTAGTGAGTTAAAAGGTTCGGCGCGTTCGATACCTGGACTTCATATTCGCGACTTGTTAGAACACATTGCCAGTTCACAACCTGATTTGATCATTAAGTTTGGCGGTCATGCAATGGCTGCAGGCTTATCTATTGCGGTTGAAAACTTTCCGCGTTTTCAACAATGCTTTGCTCAGTACGCTGAGCAATGGTTAGATGAAGCATCGCTTGAAGGGAAGCTCTACTCAGATGGGGCGTTAGCCAGCAATGACATGAATTTATCCTTTGCCGAGTTAGTCAGAGCAAGCGGCCCTTGGGGGCAAAATTTTCCAGAGCCATTATTTGATGATCAATTTGAACTGATCCAACAACGTATCGTCGGTGAAAAACACCTTAAAATGGTGGTGCAAAAAGATCAGCAGGTGTTTGATGCCATCGCATTTAATATTGATATTAAGCAGTGGCCTAATAGCAAGGCTCGTCTTGTTCATTTAGCTTATCGCCTTGATATCAATGAATTTAGAGGGAAACAGACCTTACAGCTAATGGTGGAAAACCTCGCACTAGTACAACAATAGATTAGTGGATTTTTTTTCATGCATTTTCCGAATAAAATAGCCTGATCCAATCGTTTATTTGCCCGTCTATATGCGCTACAATGCGCGACTAATTTTCTTATTGTAATCATCTGTCAAAGGCATTTAGTTAGTAATGTTTGAAGTCAATCCTGTTTTGTTCAAAGTAAAAGAAATTCGTGAACGTGCTCACATGCTTCGGGGGTATCTTTGACTACGACCAAAAAGCTGAACGTTTAGTCGAAGTTATTCGTGAGTTAGAAGTACCTGAAGTATGGAATGAGCCAGAGCGAGCTCAGGCATTAGGTAAAGAGCGAGCAGGCCTTGAAGCCGTGGTTGAAACCATTCAAACATTAGAATCAGGCTGTGATGATATTGAAGAATTAGTTGAACTTGCGGTTGAAGAAGCAGATGAAGAAACTTTTAATGATGCTCAAACTGAAGTGCGTGCATTAGAAGAAAGTTTAGCAAAACTGGAATTTCGTCGCATGTTCTCGGGCGAGCAAGATAGCGCCGATTGTTATTTAGATATTCAATCGGGCTCAGGTGGTACAGAAGCGCAAGATTGGGCTGAAATGCTGATGCGCATGTATTTACGTTGGGGCGAAGCGCATGGTTTTAAGACTGAAGTGATGGAAGTCACCGATGGTGATGTCGCGGGTATTAAAGGCTGTACCATCAAGTATTCTGGTGATTATGCCTATGGCTGGTTAAGAACAGAAACTGGCGTACACCGTTTAGTACGTAAGTCACCTTTTGATTCGAGTGGACGTCGTCATACCTCGTTTGCATCTGCATTTATTTATCCAGAAATTGATGACAACATTGACATTGAGATAAATCCAGCAGACCTTCGTATTGATACGTTTCGAGCGTCTGGTGCGGGTGGCCAACATGTAAATAAAACGGATTCAGCAATTCGAATTACACACGTGCCATCTGGGGCAGTCGTTGCCTGTCAGGCAGATCGTTCACAGCATAAAAATCGCGCGACCGCGATGAAGCTGTTAAAAGCAAAGCTGTATGAAATGGAAATGCAAAAGCAAAACGCAAGTAAGCAAGAATTGGAAGACGGTAAGTCAGATATCGGTTGGGGCAGTCAAATTCGCTCCTATGTGCTAGATGATAGCCGGATAAAAGATTTACGCACTGGCGTTGAAAATAGAAATACCCAAGCCGTGCTTGATGGTGACCTTGATAAGTTTATCGAAGCATCATTAAAGTCTGGGCTTTAACGTTAACGCATTAACACCTGGTATAATTTGCCAAGTAACAAATTAGTTAGTTCACATTTAAATTTATTGAGATAACACATAACATGAGCGAGCAAGCACAAGACGAAAACAAATTGATTGCCGAACGTCGCGGCAAATTAGCGCAAATTCGAGAAAACTGTCCAGCCAATGGTCACCCAAATAAGTTTGATCGAAAACATTATGCGGCTGATTTACAAGCTGCTCATGGTGAAAAAGATAAAGAAACACTTGAAGCTGAAAGCGAAGTATACAGCGTTGCTGGTCGTATCATGGCGAAACGTGGGCCATTTTTAGTGTTGCAAGACATGAGTGGTCGTATTCAAGTATATGCTGATAAAAACGTACAAAAAGACATTAAAGCCCGTTGGGGTGTTTTAGATATCGGCGATATCATTGGTGTTAGTGGTACTTTACACAAATCGGGTAAAGGCGATTTGTACGTAAATATGGATGAATATCAATTATTAACTAAGTCATTGCGTCCGTTGCCGGAAAAATTTCATGGTCTACAAGACACTGAAACTAAGTACCGTCAGCGTTATGTTGATTTAATTATCAATGAAGATACGCGCAACACCTTTAAAATCCGTTCAAAAATTGTTGATGGTATCCGTAAATTTTTAACCGAACGTGATTTTATGGAAGTTGAAACACCTATGCTGCAAACCATTCCAGGTGGTGCGACAGCGAAACCGTTTACCACTTACCATAATGCATTAGACATTGAAATGTTTATGCGTATTGCACCAGAATTGTATTTAAAACGTCTTGTTGTTGGCGGTTTTGAACGTGTGTTCGAGATCAATCGAAACTTCCGTAACGAAGGCTTATCAACGCGTCACAATCCTGAATTTACCATGATTGAATTTTATCAAGCGTATGCTGATTATCATGATCTAATGAACTTAACGGAAGATATGTTACGTACGTTAGCGGAAGATGTGATGGGAACCTCTGTTATTCGTAATACCGTTAAAAACGCAGATGGTGAAGTGATTGAAGAAAAATTCTATGATTTTGGTCAACCATTTGAACGCTTGTCTATGGTGGATGCGATATTAAAACATGCACCTCATTTAGATGAAGCGCCATTGCGCGATCCTGAAAACAACTTCGATGCGATTAAAGCGATGGCGAAACAAGTCGGCGTGAAAGAAGGTGATGCAGCAAAAGTGTGGGGTCCTGGTAAATACATTTGTGAAATCTTCGAAGAAGTTGCTGAGCATAAGCTAGATCAACCAACGTTTATTACTGAATACCCTTGGGAAGTGTCGCCATTAGCGCGCCGTAACGATGATAATCCGTTTATTACCGACAGATTTGAATTTTTCGTTGGTGGTCGTGAGCTAGCAAATGGTTTCTCTGAGCTTAATGACGCAGAAGATCAAGCCGCGCGCTTTAAAAAGCAAGTGGAAGAAAAAGATGCGGGTGATGATGAAGCAATGCATTTTGACGAAGATTATATTCGTGCATTAGAGCATGGTTTACCGCCAACGGCAGGGGAAGGTATTGGTATTGATCGTTTAGTGATGCTATTTACTGACTCGCCAACGATAAAAGACGTGATCTTGTTCCCTCATATGCGCCCATTGGCCGAATAAATTTCAGTAACCTAAACCAAAGGCCGATAATATCGGCCTTTTTTATATCGCCATGGCTCCCCAAATTAATGCGATAACAGCAGTTAGTGTTAGTAAAAGCACATAAACTGAGCCGGTAAAAATAAATTTTATTGTCGTTAATAGCATCCCTTGCTGATAAATGCGCTTTTGCATGATGAAAAGATACACAGGGATCCACAAAAAGATCGCAAACGACAGAAAGTCAATACCATCTGACCAAACGCCCTTATTGGCAAGTATGTGTTCTTGTATGAGTGTTAATAACTCTGAGCTAAGTATCGCGAGAAAGATAAAACTATGGCTATGTAGGGCGACGGTTAAATGCTCTAAATACAGTCGCTTCTTAAATAAGTACATTAATTTCAACAGCAAGGCAAAAATAGGCAAGATCACAAACATCAGCTGTGGAAGTTTAGCAATAGCAGCTTGCAGTAACTTCTTAGGATCTTCATTAAGTAGTCGGGTAATTTTTTGCTCTAGTAACTTAGCATTTTGATTGAGTAATTGATTATTTTTCTCTGATAGAAACGACAGGTTCATTGAACCNTCATCGCTGTTACCTAAAGTGAAGCTAATGTTAGAATCTTCTGCCGATAGTTTTTTACTTTCGGTGTACAAATCGATAATTTTTTTACGTTGATTTTTCTGGTGCTCAGACAGCTCAGTTTGTTTAATCAAGGTCTGGTATTCAAACGTCAGTAGCTGTTTGGCAAGCTTGTTTTTGATCGCGTTGTCTTTTGCTTCAACATCTATAAGGTAGCTTGATAATCGCGCTATGGTTGCTTGATCGGCACTGTCTTTTTGCTTTAACTCATCGGCGTAAGTTTTTAACGCTAGTATTTGTTCGCTTGATGCGCTGGGAGTGAGCTCTGTGCTATCAACTAGATGTGTCGTTAATTTTAGCGAAAGAAAAAATACAATACTGATAAACAAATAGAGTTTAAGCGGCGGAACGTAATGGATGCGCTGACCCGAAAAATATTTTTGCGTTAAAAATCCAGGCTTAAATAATAACGGAATTAGCGTTCTGGTCGCACGCGAATCAAAGCTAAAAATATCATCGAGAATATGTAATACGACGGTCCAAAAGTATTGTAAAGTTGGTTCTACTGACTGGCCACATTGAGAACAATATTGTCCTAGTACTGGAGCGTGGCAATTTTCGCAAACCTTAACGGTGATCTTCCCTTGTGTATCTGCATCACTTGTCACGGAAGTATTTGTTGACATAATAGATTTAATAAATCACTCCTTTGCCCTGTTCTCATGGATAATATCATGGTGCGTTAGGGGGAAATTGGTAAATACTGTTTATTTTAAATTAAT
>JBNKXM010000128.1:0-5839 GCA_050300315.1 Thalassotalea sp.
GGCTCATTAGCGTTCCTTTTTATTAATATAATGTCGTAGCGCACCACAAGACAGCGCTGTCATTTTGATTGTATAAATTTCATTAATAAATAGCAAACACCAAACAAGCGCTAAGAAATAGTTTATTGCAATTTAACGCTTGTATTGCCCGCTGAACTATGAACAATAACTCATTACCTTAATGTTAGATAAAACTGGCCATGCTAAGCAGAATTACCGCGTTTTTTAGTGAATTACAACAAAGTGCATCTGAAACTAACGATGAATTAAGTATTGAAATGGCCTGTACCGTGCTGTTATGTGAAGTAATGCGCGCCGACGGGCGCTTAGATGCACAAGAGCAACAAATGCTCGCATCAATCATCGCCAAACAATTTTCCTTACAAGATGATGAAATCACTGAACTTATTAGCAAAGCCACTGAGATGAGTGAACATGCTATCGACTTTCATCAGTTTACCTCTAAACTCAATAGCCATTACTCGCCAAAGCAAAAAACAGCAATCGTCGCTTTGCTTTGGCAACTGGCATTAGCAGACGGAAAAATAGCGAGTATCGAAGAACATATCATTCGAAAAATAGCGGATTTACTTCATTTAAGCCGCGCTGAATATATCCAAGCAAAAAACACTGTTTACCACAAATAATATTTATCCCCCGTCCCGCGAGACAATAAGATATAATGACAGGATAATTATTTAATTCTTTATTATCGAGTTCCATTTTATGGCGAAAATAGGCCAATTTAATACCCTTCCCGTTATTGCCGTCATGGCAAATGGTGCATACTTAGACGCTGGATCGCTAGGGGAAATTTTATTACCCAACCGCTATTTACCTGAAAATTGCCAAGTAGATGATGAGCTCAATGTCTTTATTTATCTCGACTCAGCCGATCGTTTAATCGCAACAACCGAAAAACCTTACGCCCAACGTGGAGAGTTTGCATCTTTGCAAGTGAAACAAGTCAACAAAATTGGGGCGTTTCTCGATTGGGGGTTACCGAAAGAGTTATTAGTTCCCTACAACCAACAGCATAAAAAAATGGAAGTTGGTCGACACTATCTAGTCTATATCTACCTTGACGAGCGTACAGAGCGTTTAGTGGCATCGAGTAAACTCGATAAATATCTCGATATCTGGCCTGCAGAATACACAGAAGGTGAACAAGTAGCGTTAGTTATCGCAGCGAAAACCGACCTTGGCTTTAAAGCAATCATTAACAATAAACACTGGGGATTATTGTTTGCCAACGATGTTTTTCAACCACTAAGAGTTGGACAAAATATAACGGGTTATATTAAAGAAGTTCGCGAAGATGGTCGAATCAACCTAATGTTAACTCGAACAGGAAAAGGTAAAGTTATTGATTTTTCAGATAAATTATTAGCCTACCTGAAACAGCATGACGGTTTTAGCCCATTACATGACAAAAGCTCACCTGAAGCAATTCAGCAAGCGCTCGGTGTCAGTAAAAAAACCTTCAAAGCAACCGTCGGTAATTTGATGAAAAAAGGGAAACTTATTATCGAAGCAAATGGCATTCGCTTGCCATAAAAACTTTAACATTCCTCAACTATTGTGAGTCAATATTAAAATCAAGAGACTTGTTTGACTCACTGAGCTTTCCTTAAAAAAACCTAACGCTAAGTAAGACAGTTCAACCCAATCCATCCATAATATTTTTTGTAACAATTAATTAACAACCTCTAGGTAATCAATTAGAATATCGCTATAGTTTGCCAAGTTTAACCTCTTATATAACTCTATTAGTTTATGTACAACAAAAGGAAATTGTTTGTGAATTATTTTATCTCGCAGCTCTATGCTGTCTTTGCTTTATTTTACAGTGTAGTTTCTGATACTGATGTTCAACTTAGCGCTAATTTTTCACTACCCCCTAGTAATAACTGTCGAGGCGACTCTCAATCTAATGAGCGTGCTAGCACCTTTGCTAGACTCGATTTTACTAACCATTTAGCTTTCTATAAAGGTGCATGGATTGCCCAGTCATAGTGAGTTCACGGACTTGCTAGTCGCACTGTCGTTCGCCACTGTCATCAATATTTAACGATTATTTTACCAATAACAAATTACCAGCGTTTCCAATGTAACCTGCTGATTTGTACTTATGGAGCTCCAATGAAAATTAAAACCAAACTTATTTTACAAGCTATTTTCTTAGCCGTAGTGCCAGCAACAACATTAGCTCTGCTTATCACCTTACAGGCAAACCAAGCATCTTTTGCCGCACTAGAAAGCGAAACCAAAGCTCGTCTTATTACCCTTAGAGAAATGAAAAAAGCGCAAATTACTGATTATCTAACGCAAATCAATGCACAAATGGTTACTTTTTCTAGCAATTTATCTGTTATCGATGCAGCCAAGCAATTAAGCAATAGCTTTTTAAGCACTCAGCCTGACGAGCAACAACTAGCAGATGGCAAAACTAAGGTTAAAGACTATTATTTGAATGACTTTAATCAAGCATTTATCGATAAAAACCATCATTCTGCGCCGTCAATAGAGCAAAACTTTACTCAGCTGGATGACTTGGCAATTCACTATCAAAATCAATATATTGCCAATAACCCTTTTCCGTTAGGAAAGAAAAATAAACAGCTAACCGCCGGCAATACAGAATATGATACGATTCACCAAAAGTATCACCCTATGTTCAGTCGCTATTTAGCAGAATTTGGCTTTTACGATATTTTTATTGTGGACGCCAAAAGTGGCCATGTAGTTTATTCCGTTTTTAAAGAGTTAGATTATGGAACCTCTCTAATAAACGGACCTTTTAAGGCGTCTGGCCTTGCTAACGCGTTTAAACAAGCGTTGCAATTAGATGACCAGCAACAAACCGTATTAGTAGACTTTGATAGTTATTTTCCATCATATAATCAAGCAGCTTCCTTTATTGCTTCACCTATCGGCGACAATAACGGCGACAATAACGGCGATATCACAGCAGTATTAATTTTTCAGATGCCTATTGATGGCATTAATAAAATCATGACCAATGATCAACAGTGGCAACAAGTAGGTTTAGGCTCGTCGGGAGAAACTTATTTAGTTGGTCCCGATAATACTTTACGCAGTGAAAGTCGATTTTTACTTGAAGATAAAGATAACTATTATCAAGCGTTGAAAAATTCTGGCGTTCAGCCAAACCTAGAACAAATAAAAGCCTATAACTCAGCATTAGGTTTGCAATTAGTTAACACATCGGGGGCACAGACAGCCTTAACGGGTTCATCAGGCTTTCAGCAGTTTAAAGATTATCGCGATATAGCAGTGCTTTCTGCTTTTACTTCAATAGATTACGGTAAAAAAAAATGGGCATTGATGGCGGAAATTGATGTCGACGAAGCTTTTGCCGATGCGATTGCCCTGTCAGATAAATTATATTTAAATGCCATGCTTAGCCTTCTTGGTATTTGCGTTATCAGCATCACTATAGGCCTACTTATCGCAAAATATTTAGTCAGCCCATTAAATATTTTGGTCAATCGTATTAATGACATTTCCGAAGGAGAAGGAGATTTAACCGTTAAATTAGCGCTCGCACAACGTCAAGATGAAATTGGCGCCGTAGGCAAAGCCTTTAATCATTTTGTCGAAAAGATCCGCGTAATTATCAGTGAAATTGATCGCCACGCAGGACATTTAGCCTCTTCATCTGAAGAATTATCTGCGGTAACCAATGAAACCAATAATATTGTTGGCTTACAAAAGTCGAAAACGGATTTAACCACTCAGGTGATGTCAGAGTTTAGTAGCAGTATTAATGAAATTGCCGATAACTCATTGCACACAGCAACATTAACAGAACAGGCCAATGAAGAATCTGCTAAAGGTGCAAATTTATCTCAACAAGCGCAACAGGCTATTCACGGGTTAGTGGATTCTGTCAATATCGCCGCAGACGAACTGGCGCAATTGAATCAACAAGTAGAGCAAATCACCAGTATTTTAAGTGTAATAGATAGCATTGCAGACCAAACCAATCTACTGGCATTAAATGCAGCTATAGAAGCGGCAAGAGCGGGCGAATCCGGTAGAGGATTTTCAGTAGTTGCTGATGAAGTTCGAACATTAGCGGCAAAAACTCAAGAGTCGACGGTAGAAATCCAACAAAAAATTGAAGGACTCAAAAACTCTTCGGTGAAATCAGTCTTTGCGATGACCAATGCGTCACAGGAAGCTGAAAAAGGTATTTCGTTAGTAAAAGAAACCGCCCTAAGCTTAAGCACATTGAGCCATCTTATTGCAGACGTTAGCAATAAGAACACCGAAAATGCTACGGTTGCTAAGCAGCAAAGTATTAGCGTGGGAGATGTTCATCAAAATATTGTCGATATTGCTAATTATACCGACGACACATCGAGTGCATCATTGCAAACTGCACAGTCGTCTTCTGAACTCGCTAAATTGGCGGTAAATATGTCAGGATTAGTACAACAATTTAAGTATTAATCGCCACCACTAATACTGTTCGAATATAAAAGGAGCCTAACTGGCTCCTTTTTACTTATACAAAATAATTAGTTCAAATTAAATAAACTATTAAATTTCGCAATAATAGGGTCAGCAGCAAAGCTATGATTGGCAAGTACGATAATGGTGTAGCCTGAGTCTAAATGAATATCCATTTGTGCACTCACGCCAATAAAAGAGCCGTTATGTCCAACAACTTGCTCTCCATGTTGTTCGCGTATAATAAAGCCAAAGCCATAGTTATTCGCGTTAAAGTTGCTTTTGGCTGTCCAAGCAAGTTCAGTCATGGGCGCATCTAGTAGTTTATGTGCTTTCATAGCTTGGGCAAATTTATAAAAATCACCAACGGTTGAATAACATCCTCCAGCTGGCCCACCTTTTTTATCGTGGACAAAAAGATTGTTACGCCACTGAGCGCTACTTCCATCATATGAGTAACCAATAGCCGCATTAGCCACTGGATATTGTAAATCTAAGCATGCTGTATTGTGCATTTGCGCAACATCAAACACCGCTGTTTGAATAGCCTGATAATAGCTATCACCGGTGAGTTTTTCGATGACCAAGCCAAGAACAAACATACCATCATTACTATAACGATAATTGCTACCGGGTTTAAAATTCACTTGCACTTCACTGACCTTAGCTAAACACTGAGTCAAAGACTTAGCAATTGAGTCTTCCCCTTGCTCGCAATGAAACCCACCTATACCCGAGGTATGTGACAATAAATGCTGTATCTGGATATCTTTAAAATGTTCAGCTTTCCCGTTAATCGCTAACACCTTTTCAACGGGTGTAAATAAGGTCAGTTTTCCCTCAGCAATCAACTTTAGGATGGTAACGCTGGTAAACATTTTATTCATTGAGCCAATGTTAAATCGCGTATCAATATTATTCGCAACATTAAAACGTTTACTGGCAAGGCCTGCTGCCTTGGTAAGTAAAATATCGTTTCCTTTTGCAACTAATACCGTACCCGAAAATAACTGGCGTTCACTTAATCTATCTAAGTAATCACTAAAATCAGAGACGGCTTCAGAAATACTTGGTGAGTGATATTCGTTTAACGGCGATGAATTTGCTCTTAGCCGTATGCGGGTTATTTTATGAGGCTTGCCTTGTGTGATAAATAATTCAATACGATACCAAAGCTCAGTATTTTTCGATTGCACTAAGATATGAGATTCAATAATACCGTCATTTAAACCACTTTCGACATTGATGGTGGAGCGTACCGTTTTGGGAACGACGGGATCGGAAACGACCGCTTTTCCCAGTGCAGCATCGGTCGGTGTGAGAATCAAAGCCAGCAGTAATAAATCCAAAAATGGCATTT
>JBNKXM010000129.1:0-5812 GCA_050300315.1 Thalassotalea sp.
GTATTTGCTCACTATCTTGCTCAGGTACAAAAACAAGGCTTGATCATTTTTGTTGCTCCGCCAGCTTTAGTGGCAAGCGAGTTTTTATTGTCTATTGGCTTAGATATTTCACAAGTTTATATACTGACACCTGAAAATGAATCAGATGCGCTATGGTGCGTTGAACATTGCTTAAAGAGTGGTTGTTGTAAAAGTATTTTGCTATGGCATACCGCTCATATTGCGTTGCATCAAATTAAGCGCTTGATGCTGGCTGCGGAAAAGGGACAAAGTTGTTTGTTATTGTATCGTCCATTATCACTAAATAGTCTGGCACTCCCCGTGAATATGAGTTTGCGTTTTTACCCTCATCAACAAGGGCTTGAAGTGGTAATTGATAAATGTCGAGGCCGACCACCGTTAGCTGCGTTTATTCTTGATATGCATCAGCAATGGCAAGCACTCACTTTACCTATAGTGCCTAAAAATATCGGCCTTACTCGTGTTAATACTAATGCTCAGGCAAGCTGATGTTGTGGCTTTATTTACACTTTCCGTCATTACAACTTGATGGTCTTATCAAAGAGCACATTGGTGAGCAGCCAGTGTTAGCCATTATTGATGAGCACAAAAATGAAATTGTTCAATTAACTCAAGCGGCTAAAAATAGTGGCTTAGCGTTAGGTATGGGATTAGCCACGGCGGCGTCACTCGAACATCAGTTAGTGATCTTGCCATATTGTGCGCAAACGGAAAAACAACAACTGTTGGCGATTGTTGAACAGCTATATCAAGTAAGCTCAGATATAGCGGTTGATCCACCGCAAGGTTTATATTTACGTATAGAAAATATGCTGGCCTTGTATGGCGATATTAGTAAGTATTGGCACGTATTACAGTCTGTTCTTCTGCCGAAAAAAATAACGATTAACTATGCATCGGCTTTTAGTCCTTACGCGGCTAAAATTTTAGCGAAGGCGCAATTAAATCAGCTTATTATTGAACAGCATTCGGCGCGGCTTGCATTAAATCAACAAGATATTAAGTGGCTGGCAGTTGATAATAAAACTCGACAAAAATTGCTTAGGCTGGGAATTAAAACGATTGGTCAGCTGATAAGTTTACCGAGTGAACAGCTAAGTCAGCGCTTTGATAAAGCATTGAGTCAATATTTAGCTGACTTAGTTGGTGATCGTGATTTACCTATGGTGTTTTATCAACCTAAAGAAATTTTTTGTTGTTACCAAGAGCTACTGTATGAAATTGATGCCGCCAGTAAGTTGATTTTTCCAATAGAAAAGCTTGTACATCAATTTATGGTGTTTTTGCAAAAAGCTAATGTAGCGAGCGAAGAAATTGAGTTAACGCTTTTTTTACGAGATCAGCAACAATCCTTGATATCGGTAAAAAGTGCGACACCAATTTATCGACAGCAGCAATGGCTAGCCTTGATTAAATTAACGCTTGAAGGACGCAAGCTCAGCGCACCTGTGGTGGCGATCAAATTTTATTGTCATCGTTTGTCGATACAAGCACCATCGACAAAGCATTTTTTTGAGAGCGGTCGGGGGGAATATAGCCGAGAAAATCTGCTGAGCCTTTTATCAGCTAAATTGGGGGAGGAGCATGTCCATGCGTTAATCTTAGGTGATGATCATCGACCAGAATGTGCCAATGACTATGTGAACTTTTCGCTTGCAAAAGATGAGCTTTTACCATCGCAGGTCAATGAAAATCACCCCTCTTATCAAACATTACGGCCAAGCTACTTACTTAAAGTTCCTCAGTTACTAAATTCACAGGTGACTGTTGTTTCAGCTCCTGAGCGCATTGATACTGCATGGTGGCATCATCCCATTAAACGCGACTACTTTATTGCACGTAACCAAGATGGACAATGGTGTTGGCTGTTTCGCCAACTTGATAATCGCTGGTTTATTCATGGCTATTTTGCTTGAGCTAATAAGGTGAGTTATGTCGTATGCCGAATTAATTTGCCAAAGCCATTATTCCTTTTTACAAGGCGCTTCTAGTCCGAGTGAGTTAATCGCTCAGGCGGAACAACATCATTATTTTGCTATAGCTATCACGGATGAATGCTCTGTTGCTGGCGTGGTAAAAGCTCATCGTTATATTGAAGATAATGATTTATCAATTAAGCTGATCATTGGTGCGCGTTTTTCGTTTGTTCATGAGGATGGCGATCAAGCTGAGTTTGTGTTGCTGTGCCCTAATCGACATGCCTACGCGGAATTATGTCGTATTATTACCAATAGCCGCAGGCGCTGTAGTAAAGGTCATTATCGATTAACCGATTGGGACATCAATTCACTGAAATATTGTTTTGTGCTTTGGCTAGCAAAAGGTGAAATAGCTCAAGATACCCGTTGGCTTAAACGATTTAAACGTTACCATGATGGCCGGTTATGGCTGGCGATATATCGAGAGTTATCGTCACAAGAGCACGTCTATTTAGCGCAATGTCAGACATTGTCTCAACAATATGATGTTCCTATTGTTTGCACAAATAATGCGTTAATGAGTCACAGTGAATGCTTACCTTTGCAGCATGTATTAAGCGCAATTTATCATGGACAAACCGTGGCGCAATTAGGTAAAAAATTACTGTGCAATGGTGAACGTTCCTTACGATCATTAGCTAAGATCCGTCAGTTATTTGCACCGCAGTATATCGAGGAAAGTTTGCGCATTGCACAGCGGTGTCAATTTTCTTTATCAGAGCTTAAATATCAGTATCCAGCGGAATTAATTCCAAAAAATCAAACACCGATGGCTTACTTGAAACAGCTGGTCGTTAAAGGTAAAGCATTGCGTTTTCCACAAGGGGTTCCTCATGATATTGAGCAATTGATCGCAAAAGAATTGTGCTTGATTGAAAAGATGCACTATGAGCATTTTTTTATCACCATTTATGACATCGTTCAGTTTGCGAAACGCCAAGGTATTTTATATCAAGGGCGAGGATCTGCTGCTAACTCGGTTGTCTGCTATTGCCTAGAAATTACTGCGGTAGACCCAAGGCAAATCTCGGTATTGTTTGAACGTTTTATTTCGCAAGAACGTCAAGAACCGCCAGATATTGACGTTGATTTCGAGCACCAGCGCAGAGAAGAAGTTTTTCAATATATCTATCAGAAATATGGTCGTGAGCGTACCGCACTGGCAGCTTCGGTGGTTACTTACCGATTGAAAAGTGCTATTCGAGAAGTGGGTAAAGCACTGGGTTTTAATCTTACCCAACTTGAATTTTTTATTAAAAATATTAATCGCCGAGATAAAGATGCTCCCTGGTACAGTCAACTCACTGAACTTGGGCTAGATATACAAGCCGAGAAAGCACAGCAATTTATTCAGCTGGTTGAGCAAATTAAAGGCGTTCCCCGTCATCTTTCGCAGCATGTTGGCGGCTTTATTATCTCGTCAGGTCCTTTATATGAACTGGTACCGATTGAAAATGCGGCGATGCAGCAACGCACTGTGATCCAATGGGACAAAGATGATTTAGAAACACTGCATCTGTTAAAAGTTGATGTGCTTGCGTTAGGTATGTTGACCGCAATTCGCAAAACCTTTGATGTCATAGCTTGTCATTATCAGCAAAATTTATCGATTGCGATGATCACAAACTTTCCTGACGATCCTCAGGTCTATCAAATGATTGCGCAGGCCGATACCGTCGGCGTCTTTCAAATAGAATCACGCGCACAAATGACCATGCTGCCGCGCTTAAAACCCAAAAGTTATTATGACTTGGTCATTCAAATAGCCATAGTGCGACCTGGCCCTATTCAGGGCGGCATGGTTCACCCCTATTTAAAACGGCGTAATGGCGAGGAAGCAATTGATTATCCTTCTGAAGAGGTTAGGTCTGTGTTAGACCGAACCATGGGAGTGCCTATTTTTCAAGAACAAGTGATCAAGCTAGCTATGGTCGCCGCAGGCTTTAGCGGCGGTGAGGCGGATAAATTACGGCGAGCCATGGGAAAATGGAAGAAAAATGGTGAGATCAATCGTTTTAGAGAACAGTTGATCAATGGCATGCAAGCTCGAGGATATGATTTAGCATTTGCTGAACGTATTTTTGCGCAAATATTGGGCTTTGGTGAATATGGCTTTCCTGAGTCTCACTCGGCAAGTTTTGCTGTGCTAGCTTATGTATCTGCTTGGTTAAAATACTATTATCCTGAAGCTTTCTATTGCAGTTTACTTAATAGCTTGCCGATGGGATTTTATTCGCCATCACAATTGATACAAGATGCACAACGTCATCAGATAGATATTCGGCCGATTTGCATCAACCAATCGCAGTGGCAGCATTGCTTAGTTAAATCAGTAAATGGCTTGGCATTACAATTGGGGTTTTCTCTGATTAAAGGGGTTAGTGAACTTAGTTGTCAAAAATTAATTGCACAGCGACCAGATGGCGGTTATCAAAACTTTGCGCAAATTCATCAGTTAGCGCTAAGAGAAAATGAATTACAAGCTTTAGCAAGTGCCAACTGCTTTGAAAAACTCGCGACTAATCGTTATCAAGCAAGGTGGCAATTAATGAATAGTCATAATGCTTTGGCGTTAGTGATCAACCAAAGTGCAAGGCAAAGTACGCAAATTATGGAGCAATATCCATTATTGCCTAACGATTATGATAATTTGCTTGAAGATTATGCGGCAACTGGCCTGAGTTTGACCCAGCATCCGATCGCCCTCTTAAAAGCGGCGGGCATTGCGACGGCATGTTTGCCTGCTTGCCAACTGAGTAAAGCGCGTCACAAATCTGTTGTGAGTGTGGTTGGCGTGGTAACGGGGCGGCAAAGTCCAGGCACGGCATCAGGGGTTACTTTTATGACCTTAGAAGATGAAACGGGTAACATTAATGTTGTTGTTTGGCTGGCAACGGCACGAGCGCAAAAACAGCGATTTTTATCGGCTAAAATACTACAGGTACAAGGGATCATTGAAAGAGAGCACAATGTTATCCATGTTATTGCAGGGCGATTGACTGATTTGTCTGAACATTATCAAGCGCTGTCATGCTCTTCGCGAGATTTTCATTAAGCTAGTTTAATCGCTGGTACGATAGCGAAAATTGCAAATCAACAGAGATTATTTTTCTTGCTAGCAAGGCATTTGATTTAATTGTTAAAAAGATTAAAAAATATACGTGATCTCTGAACAATTCTTCTGTATAATGCGCGCTCCCTGACGTTACAAATGTCTATTATCTCCCAAGATATAGACGATAGACTCGATACTCGAAGGGGTAATTGCGTAGTCTTTTAACGGATAATCATACGATTATTTTTTAGTAACATTTTAATATTGGGTTTTTTAAATGAAAACTTTTGTAGCAAAACCAGAAAGCGTACAACGCGAATGGTTTCTAGTGGACGCTGAGAACAAAACTCTTGGTCGTATCGCTACTGAAATAGCTAGCCGTTTACGCGGTAAGCATAAGCCAGAATATACTCCTCACTGTGATACAGGCGATTACATCGTTGTTATCAATGCAGAGAAAGTACGTGTAACTGGTAATAAAGCGAAAGGTAAAATTTACTACTCGCATACTGAATTCCCTGGTGGTCTTAAGCAAATTAGCTTTGAAAAGTTAATTGATAAAGCGCCAGAGCGTGCGATTGAATTTGCTGTTAAAGGTATGTTACCTAAAGGTCCTTTAGGTCGTGAAATGTACCGCAAGCTTAAAGTGTATGCTGGTGCTGAGCACAAGCATGCTGCACAACAACCACAACTTTTGGAGCTGTAAGCAATGGCTGATAATCAATATTACGGTACTGGTCGTCGCAAGAGCTCAACT
>JBNKXM010000130.1:0-5807 GCA_050300315.1 Thalassotalea sp.
GACGCAATGGAATTCATGATTGATAAATTAGCCATGACAAAAACTAACAATGAGTTTTTTGACTCCATGAAGCGTCAATAATTATTAACTTGTTAATCAATGAAGCCAGCAAATTGCTGGCTTTTTTATTGGCTAAAATTTCTTATGAATTGCTAGGGGCTGTTGATCTTTCATTTTAGTCTCTGCTATAGGCTAATTTTTAAGTTAACAAGGCGAAAAGAGAGTGATGTAGTCACTCTACTTAAACGATTTTCAACGATGTTAGGTTGAAAATTAGCCATAGCCCCTAAAGGGTTTTGAACAGCGAATAGCCAATGGCAATCATGATCACACCGACAAGCGCATCAATACTGCGCTTCGTTTGTGGTCGGTTTAACCAAGGTGATAATTTAGCTGCGCTACTTGCGATACTGTAAAACCAAATGATTGACGCCAGCATAGTACCAATAGCAAAGACTAGTTTTTCGTGACCAGTAAATTGCCCGCCGACACTACCAAGAATAATAACCGTATCTAAATAAACATGAGGGTTTAATAAGGTCACCGCAATAGTTGTTGTAATGACTGTCGTCTTATTACTATTGAGTGCCTGGTAACACTCTGAATAATAATTGTTTTTCCATACATTGCGTAATGATAATAAACCATAAGTGAACAAAAATATTATCCCACCCCATGAAATGATCTGCATTAATAACGTTGAGCTTGCTATGAGCGCAGCACCACCAAAAATGCCAAAAGCGATTAGCACAATATCACAGCACATACAGATAGTGGCTGCTAATAAGTGATGATTTTTTTTGATCCCATGGTTAATGATATGGGAATTTTGTGCGCCAATTGGGATTATCATGCTCGCACCTAGCATTAGCCCTTGAAATAATGGTGACATCATAGTGAACTCCGCAAGTAATTTTTGGTTACATTAAGCGGCGTCACTGATAAAGTATAATTAATATATTTAATGATTCATTAAAAATTCTAATGTTAGACTATAAGTTACTCCATGCACTTAGTGTATTAATTACCCAACAAAGTTTTGAAAAAGCGGCGAATGTCTTGTGTATCACGCAATCTGCAGTATCACAACGCATTAAGTTATTAGAGCAAACCATAGGTCAGCCGGTGGTCGTTCGCAGTCAGCCAATTACAGCGACGGTTATTGGTAAAAAATTACTCGGACATTATCAACAAGTTAAACTGCTTGAACAGGATGTTTTGCCTGACATTTTCGCTGATAATAGTGACGAAATCATCGCGGTTAACTTGGCAAGCAACGCTGATAGTCTCGCCACTTGGTTGATCCCGGCAATTGAAGGAGTCGTACATAAATACAAGCTATCGATGAATTTTTTGCTCGCCGATGAAAACCGAACCATAGAATATTTAAAAAATGGCGAAGCATTTGGCGCTATTAGCAGTTATGAGAGTGCATTGCCCGGATGTAGATTTGATAAATTAGGCGATATTGAATACTTATTAGTTGCATCAAAAGAATTTTCTCAGCGATATTTTGCCAATGGAATCAACCACCAAAGTTTAAAAAATGCACCTATTGTCGCCTTTGATCAAAAAGACGATATGCATATCAAGTATATTGAGCAACAATTTGGCTTAGCTGGCGTGCCTTATCCGTGTCATACCGTGCGTTCGTCAGAAGCTTTCGTCAATTTTGCTAAGCAAGGGCTAGCGTACTGCTTAATTCCGAAACTACAAATTCAACAAGAATTAACGACAGGGCAACTGATCAATTTGTTGCCTAATAAATCGCTAACCCGAACGCTTTATTGGCATCGATGGGTATTGTTAAAAGGCGCGTTTAAACAACTCTCTGATGCGATATTAATCGAAGGTAAACGAGCCTTAGAAAATCAGTAACCGTCTATTTCTTTACATACAAGCCGTCAAATGCGGTTTGCCATTCGTCATGCGCTGATTGTTTAGTTTGCCAATGCTGGCGAACAGTACCATCTGGGTTAGCGGTCCATGTGATGCGATTAATGATGGTTTTCCCGTTTTGCGCGCTTTCGCCACTTAATATCATTTGGTTATTGGCAAATTGTCCAGTTAATAACAGTAAAGTGCCACTACTGTCTGTCCATGTTTGGTGCCATTTTTTTGATTGTTTATCATAAATATTAAGGCTCTTGCCCTGATATCCTGAAGGAGTTGAATATTCTTCCAATAATGTACAGCCTTTGTTAATTAAGCTGATTTTACTAGCTCTAATGATGTTGTCTTGCTTTGTCGTTACTTGCCATTCACCGAGCCAAAAATCAAAGCTGCGATGCTCTGCAGAGTTGCAGTTGTTGGGAGCAGCGTAGCAATTGCTCGCAATGAATAAACTGATAAACATAAAAATGTGAAATCGCATATTTTTTCCTTAGCTTTAATGTGAGCGATCTGTAAGTAAATAATTGCTCGTTTGTTTACATTTCATACGACAACAGCCTGATATTAGGCTAGTATGCGCTCTTTTTATGATTAGATTAAGATTACCGTTATCGCCTTTTATCTCAGCATAGCTAGGATGATAGTGGATGGCTGATGTTTTGCGTCAAATACACAGAAAAGTGCGCTGTATGCCCTAACAACTGATTCATTATAAGTTGATAAAACTTGCGATTTGATTCATGACATCATCGATAGTCTTTTAAAATAGCGGTAGAGATCGGGTTATTTAGTATGCCTTTGAATGGCAGATCAGTATAATAACGGAAAAATTTTATAAAATATGACAATGAAATATAGCGATTTAAGAGATTTTATTGAGCAGCTTGAGCAGCTAGGTCTGCTAAAAAGAATTACTCAACCTATTTCGACTGAGTTGATGATGACAGAGATTAGTGATCGTACACTAAGAGCTGGTGGGCCTGCTTTGTTGTTTGAAAATCCTTTAGGCTATGATATTCCTGTGTTAACTAACTTGTTTGGTACACCAGAGAGAGTCGCGTTGGCGATGGGACAAAGTAATGTTTCTGCGCTGCGCGACGTCGGCAAATTATTAGCAACATTAAAAGAGCCAGAACCACCAAAGGGCTTTAAAGATGCGCTTGATAAATTGCCTTTGTATAAACAGGTATTAAACATGCCGGTGAAAGTGGTGAAAAAACCGCCGTGCCAGCAAGTTGTGTATAGCGGCGATGAGGTTGATCTAACGCAGTTACCTATTCAAAAGTGTTGGCCTGGTGATGTTGCACCTTTGATCACGTGGGGTTTAACGGTGACGCGTGGGCCTCATAAAGAGCGTCAGAACTTAGGCATTTATCGTCAGCAATTGTTAAGTAAAAATAAAATTATTATGCGCTGGTTGTCACACCGCGGCGGCGCGTTAGATTTTCAGGAATTTAAAAAGACAAATCCAGGGGAAAACTACCCAGTTTCAGTTGCATTAGGCGCCGATCCAGCGACGATTTTAGGCGCGGTGACGCCTGTGCCAGATACCTTGTCAGAATACGCATTTGCTGGCTTACTTCGTGGTGCAAAAACTGAAGTTGCCAAGTGTCTTAGTAACGATTTAGAAGTACCTGCAACGGCAGAAATTGTTTTAGAAGGTTATATCGATCCGCAAGAGATGGCACCGGAAGGTCCTTATGGCGATCACACTGGATATTACAATGAAGTTGATGATTTTCCAGTATTTACGGTGACTCATATCACTCATCGTAAAGACCCAATTTATCACAGTACATATACTGGACGGCCACCAGATGAACCAGCGATTTTAGGCGTGGCGCTCAATGAAGTGTTTGTGCCTATTTTGCAAAAGCAGTTTCCTGAAATCCAAGATTTTTACTTACCGCCAGAAGGTTGCTCTTATCGCTTAGCGGTAGTGACCATCAAGAAACAATATGCTGGTCATGCAAAACGGGTGATGATGGGCGTTTGGTCGTTTCTTCGCCAGTTTATGTATACTAAGTTTGTTATTGTTTGTGATGATGACATTAATGCGCGCGATTGGCAGGACGTTATTTGGGCGATGACCACCCGCATGGATCCTTCAAGAGATACGGTGTTAATCGAAAATACACCGATTGATTATTTGGATTTTGCCTCACCTGTCTCTGGGCTAGGGTCAAAAATGGGGCTAGATGCTACCAATAAATGGCCTGGAGAAACAAATCGAGAATGGGGTGAACCCATAGTGATGGATGACAGTGTTAAAAAAGCTGTTGATGAAATTTGGAGTGAACTCAACATTGTTGAGTAACTCAAACTAAAAAACGGTAAATAGCGTGATGCTATTTAATAGATAGGTTGTTAAATGAAAGAAATACAATGTCAGGTTCAGTCAATAACTTCATTAACTGAATATGTTTATAAAGTGTTGTTAAAACCTGAACAGCAGGTGGCGTTTTTGCCAGGACAATATTTAAATTTTGTGATGGATGAAGACGATAAGCGCCCATTTTCAATTGCTAGCTCACCAGATGACGAGTTGATTGAATTACAAATCGGCGCGTTTGGTGCTGACAGTTATCCGATGCAGGTGATCGAGCGCATTAAAGAAAATAATACCGTCACCATTGAAATACCATTAGGGCAGGCAGAGTTGAAAACCGCGAGCGAACGCCCGTTATTGTTGATCGCTGGCGGTACTGGTTTTTCATATATTAAATCAATGTTTGAGTATTTAGCGAATAATGACTCGCAGCGAGAAGTTAAGGTTTATTGGGGGTTACGTGACCCAAGTGCTTGTTATGAATTAGAAAAAACAACAGCAACTATAGCTTCGCTGACCAATGGTACGTTTCATGCGGTGGTAGAGACTCCCCATGATGATTGGCGAGGGCGTATTGGTATGGTGCATAAAGTGGTAATGAAAGACATAGATAATTTAGCGGACTACGATATTTATATTGCTGGGCGTTTTGATATGGTTGCCGTAGTGCGCGATGATTTTGTCGCACAAGGCGCTGATATTAATCATATGTACGCGGACGCGTTTGCTTATATCTAGCGTCACACTAATCACAGTTTAAAAGCCGCTTATTCAAGGCGGCTTTTTTATGTTAACTTATTGTCTATTAATACAATTCACTTCTATACTTTAGCGATATAGTCATCTTATATTAGCGGCGAAGTCGTCATAAATTATTGAAATGTTCTCTTCCTTAATCGCTAAGCTGTATCAAAAATTAAAATGGCACCATGTATATTACGTGTTGGCATTAATCGACATCGCCACCATTTTAGCGGCGTTATCGTTAACGCAAAGTTTGATGACAACCTACGAGCAATCGGTTGAAGAAAACAAGGTTATGTCGGCAAGTGTTAGCGAAATAATTAAGTTAGGCTATATTGCACAAGCGGTAAATGAACCTGGCAATAGAGTGTTTGAGTCACGTGATGTCTCTGCAGAATCGATTTCACTTGAACAAAATATAATGTGGTTTGATATTGCGCTGACACATACTAAAACAAACTTAGCACTTAGTTTCACTGCTGAACAACTGAATAAAATTGAACATGATCTTGATACGCTCGACGCTGCTATGGCGACAATGGTAGCGTACAGTGCCAATATTTTTAGTGCATTCGAACAAGGCCAAGAACAGCAAGCTGCATCATATATGTCGTTGATGGATAACCAATTTTATACAATCACGCAATTGTTGGGAGAAACCTCTCAATATATTTCAGATATCCAGAATGATTATTTTGAAAAACAGGTGAAAAAAGCACAAGAAATCAAGCGATATGAAATTGCTATTTTTGTTGTTGTTTTGATTATTATTACATTAGTGACCCTGTATGGTCATAGATTAGGTAGCATCCTTAAAGCTAAGGAAGAGGAACTAAGTCTT
>JBNKXM010000131.1:0-5803 GCA_050300315.1 Thalassotalea sp.
TAACCCATATTGTGAATGGAAATGCCCAGTGCATAACTATATTCCACAATGGTTAGAGTTAGTGACCGAAGGCAAAATTTTTGAAGCCGCTGATTTATGTCATCAAACCAACAGTTTGCCTGAAATGTGTGGCCGCGTTTGTCCGCAAGACAGATTATGCGAATCGGCCTGTACGCTAAACGATGAGTTTGGCGCAGTTACCATAGGTAATATTGAAAAATACATTACCGATACCGCACTAGAACAAGGCTGGAAACCAGATTTATCAAACGTCGTTAGCACAGGGAAAAAAGTCGCTATTGTTGGTGCAGGCCCTGCGGGTCTAGCCTGTGCCGATGTACTAACACGAAACGGTGTCGAATGTGTGGTATATGACAAGCACGCAGAAATCGGTGGCTTGTTAACATTCGGTATTCCTTCGTTTAAGCTTGAAAAGTCAGTCATTGCCAAACGTCGCGAGATTTTTGAAGGCATGGGAATTGAATTTCGTCTAAACACCAATGTCGGTGTTGATGTCGAGTTTAATCAACTAAGCGAGCAATACGATGCGGTATTTTTAGCCTTGGGCACCTATACCGACATGACAGGTGGCTTTGACAATGAAGGCGCCAACGGTGTTTATAACGCCCTTGATTTCCTTATTGGTAACACCCAACACATTATGGGCTTAACTGAGAACGTTAAACCTTATGTTAACTTTGACGGTAAAAAAGTCGTAGTACTTGGCGGTGGTGATACCGCGATGGACTGTGTTCGTACCTCAATTCGCCAAGGAGCAAGTGAAGTGACGTGTGCGTATCGACGTGACGAAGCGAATATGCCAGGTTCTCCACGAGAAGTACAAAATGCGAAAGAGGAAGGTGTTAATTTCCAATTTAACCTTCAGCCATTAGACATTGCCGTAGACGAAAATGGTCAAGCGTGTGGCGTTACCTTTGTTAAGACTCAGCTTGGTCAACCAGATGCTAACGGTCGTCGCAGTCCAGAGCCAATCGCTGGCAGCGAGTTTGTTATGGCCGCTGATGCCGTAGTCATTGCCTTTGGTTTCTTACCAAGTCCGCCTCAGTGGATGAAAGATGCTGGTGTTGAATTAGATGCACGTGGCCGCGTTATTGCGGTAGATAACAGTGAGTTTGCGTTACAAACATCTAAAGAGAATATCTTCGCTGGTGGTGACATGGTCTTAGGCTCTGATCTGGTTGTCACAGCAATCGATCAAGGACGTAAAGCGGCATTAGGTATCTTAGATTATGTACTAAGTTAATCTTGCTACACTGCACAGAAAAAGATAGCCTTGGCTATCTTTTTTTTTGCTATAATTAGGCTAACCAATCAAAATAAGCATGCAAAATCAATTTTACACGTACAAAGCAATGACTTGTTCAGTCAATTCGCTTTATCGCTGATTTAAACAATTTTTCATAAGTGGTGAAATGAATAAATTTTTTAAGCATTTTAACTTGTTGTTTTTTCTCTCTACTTTTTTTAGCTGTCAACTCTACGCACAATCAAACGCCCCACAAAAACGACAAATAAAAGTGGTGACTGAGTATTTAGAGCCCTATCAAATTAAAAATCAAGACGGCAGCTTAGGCGGATTCTCGACCGAAATCGTCAACGCGCTATTTAAAAAAGTTAATGCTATGCCAGATATCAAAGTGATGTCTTGGGGGCGCGCTTATGATATCGCAACGTCCGAGAGAAACGTAATGATCTTTTCAATCGCTCATACACCCGAGCGAGATAAACTGTTTCATTGGATTGGCCCCTTAACCCAAGAACATCTATTTTTTTGGGGGCTCAAAAGTAAATTTCCCAACCCTATCCCAACCGTCGCATTACTTAAAGGCTACAAAATTGCAGCGTCACGCAGCTCCAATATAGAGCATTACCTTAAAGCAAATAACTTTTTCGATATTTATCCAATAGTCAATGAAGAACAAAGCATGTTAATGCTTTATCGAGACCGTATTGATCTCATCATAGATAACGAAATAAATATTAAATATCGGGCGCAAACCTTAGGCATAGATTTCAACCATTTTGTAAAGCTTAATGAAGTTACTGAACTAAATAACGATCTGAGCATTGCCTTTGGTTTAAATACCGACAGCGAATTAGTGAAAGAATTTCAACAGGCATTTAACCAGCTTCTACAACAAGAGAACGGCACCGTACAGCAAATCAAAAAGAAATGGCATATTGATTAAGGGCTGTTGATCTTTCATTTTAGTCTCTGCTATAGCTAAAATCAGTGATTAATATTAAGTTGCTTTTAGGCACTTTTAGCCGATAAGCTATAATAAATTTAATCATTTAACCACTAGGCAATGCATGACGTTATTTAAGCGCCCCTCTCTTGGCCGTTGTATTCATAAGTTCTTTTTACTATTTTTGTTTATTCTGTTTAACAATCATAGCCAAGCACAGGACGTCACCGTCGTCACTGAAGATATCGCCCCTTATCAATTTATTAATGACCAAGGTCAACTTGATGGTTATTGTTTTGAGGTGATCGATGCGCTACTTTCACACGTTAAACAATCCCCTAAAATTAATGTTATGACATGGGCAAGAGCATATGACATCGCTTTAAGACATCCAAATACCCTGATATTTTCCATTGCTCGAACCAAAGAGCGCGAACAAAAATTTCATTGGATAGGTAAACTGCTTGAGGAGCATTTATATGTATGGGGTATGAAGAAAAATTTCTCTGAGCCAATCGACAATATTAAGCAATTAAGTCAATACAATGTAGCAACAACTAGAAGCTCTTATGCCGAACCCTTTTTACGCAAAAATAACTTTCATAACCTGCATTTATCGACCAAAGAAGACCAAATACTTTATATGCTTTATAACCAAAGAGTCGATCTAATTGTTGGTACAAAATCAGCGGTTAAGGCAAGAGTTAATAAACTGCATTTAGATTTTGATGCTATGACCCCTGTCCTACGAATTCCTGAACTCGACAGTTCACTCAATGTTGCCATGAGTAAAAACAGCGATCAACAGACAATCGCTTTGTTTCAACAAGCATTTAAAGAAATTACAGACAATGGTGTGATCGCTAAAATCAAAGAAAAATGGCAGATGTAAAAAACGCGATCATTAGCGCGCTTTTTACATTTTAAAATTGGCAATTACACCATGTCGTCAAATGGGTTTTCACAGGGTAATTCAATCGCATGTTTCATCCCTGCCATGGTGATACTGCTTGATGACAATTCAATATCATCATCACTTAACACACCGTCACCAAACTTATAAATAAGTTCAAACTGGGCATTATCTGCTTTGGTTTGATACGCTTGTTGCGCTTGTTCAACACTTACCAATTTATCCTGATAGCCTGCCATTGCTTGACTACCATGACGTTTTGCCATCATAGCTAAGGTCACATTCGGTGAAAATAATGTCGCGGTCGCATTATTACCACCAAAGCCTTTGGAGTTGATAAATGCGACATCCATTTCATGACATTGCCAATGATCGGTAGCGATATTTAAACGTTCGCTATACACATCATCAGCAACCTTATCTATGGTAGTAATGCCCGGCATAATATTATATTCAAATACACCGAGAGCCCAAGCTACTTGGTCGCCACTTGCAGGCCCTATGGTGTGACCTAAATACGCTTTAGGCGCAGCAACAGGCCAATCACTAATATCAAAACTTTGGGCGACACGATGATAGATTAATGACTCAGTTACACGGTTTTGCGGGGTACTTGAGCCATGCGCTAAAATAAAGCTGCGCTTTTGCACCGCTTCGTCACCTAAAATAGATTTCGCTAATGCCACAGATTTTGCCATCGTAATATAGTTACCTGGCCCTGGCGCAGTGATAGACTTTTTGATGCCATCAGCATTAGTATAAACATCAGCAACTGAACCTAACACTTTAGCACCAAGTTCTATTGCCAAACTGTCGTCCATCAAAACAATAAACTGCGCCGCTTCACCAATAGTAAAACCACAATTTTCACCAAATGGGCGGCTGGTCTTGCGATGATTTGCTTCACCTTCAGTAATGCCATCAAGTTTTTTCAAACCTTCTTCATTGGCTAACGCACTCATGTTACCAAAACCTTCGATAACTTCAGGCGTCACAGCACAATCATTACTACCAACTATCGCCAAACGGACACGACCAGCTTGGATGTCTTGTACAGCAGCTTTTAGGTTATATAAAAACGTTGCACAAGCTCCAGTCGACGTGAACGTTGTACCAACATTTCCGGTGACATAGGCATTAATAAAGTCCGTCGACATGGTATTTAAGCCTAAAGCTAAGTTCTTGGTCGATACTCGTTCACCGCGCATACGGTTTTGCATCATACCACCATGGCCTTCTGCCTGTACTTGACCAAAAACTGACGCTGAATATGTTCCTATTTCATCTGGGCTTACTCGACTGGCAATTTCATCCCAGCTATAACCCGTTGAATGAATCGCATCGGCGGCGCCAAAAATAGTTGCTTGTAAACCTCTTGGTTGATAACGACTGTTATACAAGATAGCAGGATCAAATCCCGTCGGAAACTGTCCTGCCGCTTTGATAGGATTATCACGCGTTGAAGCATGCATTACCTCAAGCTCTCCAGCTATTTCAACTCGAACACGTTTATCCGCAAGTTCTGTAATTTGCCATGAACGCGGTAATGGCGTAGGTAAATCTTTCAAACGCGTTTCAAAACTAATCGCGTTTTCTGAGCTAGCCATCGTCAGCTTTTGCTGCCACGGCGTTGCGTCCGGGTCAAAGTGATTTTGTTCAATTTTACGGATCAAAGTACCCGCTAAAATTTGCTCGCCAAATTGCGCTTCCACTTCGTTTGCCGCAACAAGGTTTCCTTGTTGATCGGTTAGCTTGCCGTCAACTACCGTTAATAAATTCATTAGCGTCGCTAAACCAACAAAGGTTTCTTGGCGCGCTTCGGCATTTAATTTATCAATGATAATACGACGAAAACCTTGATGAAATGATGTACGACCAGCGGCATTAATGCCCCCCATACCAACAATTACAGGTAATGCTGTCATGAATTCTCTCTTTAATAAATTTAAATTATGTCTATAGGCTGTAGTTTAAGAACATTACTGAATAATTAATGGTTATTTTCAGCCAATAATTAGGCTAAAATAGCCAAAGATTGATTTATTCTGTAAATAAACATGAAAACTTCTGAGAAACACAAGGTTAACAGCGTCAAAGTTGCGTTGATCCTCTACGATCATATGCTGGCGACCAGTGTCAGTTTACCGGTTGAAATGTTAAGAGCCGGCGAAGCAGCAGGGTTACAAGAAAATAAACAAGCGCCGCGTTTATCTATTCAAATGGTAGCAGAATCAACAAAACCTGTGACTACTAGGGCATTGATCAAACTGCAACCCGACGTAAATGTCGCCAAAGCGCAATTACCTGATTATGCTATTATTCCAAGTTTATGGCGTAACCCTAGACCATGCATAAAAAAACAGCCTAAGTTGATTCAATGGCTAAATGATATTTGGCAGCAAGGTAGCACCTTGATCGGAGGAGGAACGGGTGTCTGTTTTATGGCCGCATCGGGCGTATTAGATGGTCACTCAGCAACAACCCATTGGCATTACGTCGAGCAGTTTAAACGTGATTATCCCAAAGTTACACTTAAGCCTGATTTTTTTATTACCCAATCCGAACGTATTTATTGTGCAGCAAGTTTAAACGCACTGGCGGATATCATCGTTCATCTTATCGAACAAATCTATGGTAAAAATGCTGCGCGACGCGTCGAGCGTAATTTCTCTCATGAAAT
>JBNKXM010000132.1:0-5752 GCA_050300315.1 Thalassotalea sp.
TCTTTTAACGCCAACGTGCCGCCCATATCAGGTATTAATCCCCATTTTGCTTCCATAATTGATAGCGAAGCATCAGGTGTCGTAATACGAAAATCGCCACCAAGCGCTATTTGTAAACCCGCGCCCCAACAGCGGCCATGAATTGCAAAGATCACAGGCACAGGTAGCTCTCGCCAAATGGTTGATACGCGCTGAGCAAGGTTTGATTGCCATGGCAGCCATTTAAAGAGTAGTTTTAATACGTGTTTTGGCTGGTTAAATACTGATTTAACATCGATACCCGAGCAAAAACTTTCACCTTGGCCTGAAATAATAACAACCCGAATATGGCGATCTCGTTTAATGGATTTTGCTACATCTACCAGTTCAATAAATAGTTGCATATTAATAGCGTTATGCTTTTCACCTCTAGCAAGTTCAAGGTACGCAATATTGTCTGTCACAGTAAATGTTAGATGTTGATAATGCATAATTTATTTCTTTTTATCTGGTATGACCTGTTTCTAGCTTATCAAGCGCAGCTAAAATGTCTAGTGTAAAACAAAGATAAAAATAATAAATGAATCACGAGTTAATCCGTAACTTGCATTGTGCTACTAATTCTTGCACATTGTGTTTATCGTCCACTGAGAGAATTATAATGAAAAAAACAGTTAATTTTTGTAACGCGTTACTTGTAAGTGCCTTATTTTGCTCACCTAATAGTTATGCACAAGCTGATGAATTTCCTTTCGCAATTGCCATACACGGTGGGGCTGGCGCAATCAGTCAAGCTAAGATGACACCAGAAAAAAGACAAAAGTATCAGCGCAAATTAAATGAGGCGGTAAATGCAGGATACCAGTTGTTGGCGCAAGGTAAATCGAGCCAACAAGCGGTTATTGCAGCCATTCAAGTGTTGGAAAGCTCGCCATTATTTAATGCAGGGGTTGGTGCAGTTTATACCTTTGACGAAGAGCATGAGCTAGATGCATCGATTATGAATGGTAAAACGTTAAATGCTGGTGCAGTTTCTGGCGTTAAAACAGTTAAAAGCCCAATCGCGTTAGCCGAAAAAGTGATGGAAGCCTCAGTGCATGTCATGCTAAGCGGTGAAGGTGCACAAGAATTTGCTAAAAAGCAGCAAATGGAAATGGTTGATAATCATTATTTTGATAGTGAGCCTCGTTATCAATCTTTACTTAAAGCTAAAAAGATTTTGCTCGAAAAAGAAAAACAGTTAAATGATTTTCAGGCTGCACATCAAACCTTGCCAGCGGAATATAAAGTGGGCACTGTTGGCGCTGTGGCTCTGGATAAACACGGCGATCTAGCAGCTGGCACGTCAACTGGCGGTATGACAGCTAAGCGTTACGGCAGAATAGGAGATGCTCCTATCATTGGTGCAGGTACGTATGCCAATAATGCGAGTTGCGCTGTATCAGCGACGGGTCATGGTGAATACTTTATTCGCTATCATGTGGCTGCCGATATTTGTTCGCGGATGCAATATCAAGGTATCTCTTTGGTTGAAGCTGCGGATACTGTGATTAACGATGTTTTAGTGAAAGCAGGTGGTGTAGGTGGCGTGATCGCTATCGATAGAAAAGGTCATATAACGATGCCGTTTAATAGCAAAGGCATGTATCGTGCGAGTAAGTCGTCTAATGGCGAAAGTTTCATAGGTATTTTTCATGATAAATAATCGTCTTATTGGATATGCAACTGTTATCATTTCCAGCATCTGTATTTTAGGGTGCTCAGATGATGTTGGCAAAGTAAGTCTCGGGCTTTTTACCACTAAGGATGTTGTCATTGAAGCGAAAAAAGATCCCAAAATTGCTGGGGTAACTTGTCATATCAGTCATATCGAGGCAGATTTAGATTTTTCTGATCCGTCTGATATGTCAATCGCTTGTCGTCAAACTGGCGTTATTAGTTCACAAGATTTAGCGAACATCGACATGTCTAAAAATGGTGAAGTTATCTTTAAGGAATCCACCAGTATTTTATTTAAAAGTCTTAAAGTAAGGCGAATATATGATAAGGCAAATCAAACGCTGATCTATTTGTCTTATTCAACCAAAGAATCGACAGGAAGCCATCATCATTCAATCTCAACCGTGCCTTTGTATGGAACAAATGCATGGCAAGATCCGGTAATGAATACTAAGCAACAGACAAAATCTTAATACGAATTAGCAAGAGAAATTTATCAAAATATAGCGCTAGATCAATAGAATATTACTGATGACTGCTACAATAAAATGCTCACGTTAATAACTTAGTCAATATTTTGATAAATTTAGGAAATATTTGAAATATCGGTCTACAGTTATGGAGAAGGCATTAAGATAATAATAGTTAAAAGGCTTTGTTATGGAATCTTTACAAGTAAAAGAATATATGAATCATTATCCGGTCACGTTTACGCCAGAAATGGTCGTAGAGGAAGCCTCGTTACGGTTTTTAAAAACTAAACAAATTGGTGGCCCTGTGATCGACGATAATCACCGTTTGATTGGTTTTTTGTCAGAAAGTGATGTCATGGCAGCGATGCTTAAGTCGATATATTTTAATGAGCAGACCGTTGATGTAAATGACTTGATGCGTAAAGACGTTTTGTCTGTTAAACCTTATGACAGCGTGATTGAACTTGGCCAATCTATGTTGAAAAATAAGCCAAAGGTTTATCCTGTGATTGATGACGACGGTAATTTATTAGGGACAATATGTCGAAATGATGTTTTGCAAGCATTAGATAAGCACCTGCGTTCATCGTTTCATGCTGGAAAATAGATTCCCGATCATCAGATTGATTTAATTTGGTATTAGCAGGGAGAGTTGATAAAATACGCTTTTTATTCGTTTTTCTGAGTGTATTTTGTCTACAGACGTATTTCCTGAGCCTACCATTTCTATTGATGAGTTATTTTCGTTGTTAGTTAAAACGAGGGCGGCCGATCGACCTCGTTTTAAAAAACGTCTTCATAGTATTAAAAAACTTCCAAATAGCGATAAAAAACAGCAGCAGTTACAACAACTGGCCCATCATATACAACAATCTGTCGAGCTTAAAGCGCGTAAGTTACAGCGACAGTTAAACATTGTTTATCCGCAGTCATTACCGGTTTCACAAAATGTTGATCTCATAGCACAAGCGATAGAGCAACACCAAGTCGTGATCATTGCAGGGGAAACTGGCTCGGGTAAAACAACGCAAATACCTAAAATATGTTTACAACTTGGCCGTGGCGTTGAAGGCATGATTGGCCATACCCAGCCTAGAAGAATAGCGGCGAGAACAGTTGCAACGCGAATTGCCGAAGAGCTTGACAGTCAGCTAGGTCAAATAGTTGGTTACAAGGTTCGCTTCACCGATCAGGTTACTGAAAACAGTTATATCAAATTAATGACCGATGGTATTTTATTGGCTGAGATGCAAAATGATCGGCTATTGCGCCAATATGACACTATTATCATTGATGAAGCGCATGAACGTAGTTTAAATATCGATTTTATTTTAGGTTACTTAAAGCAAATTCTGCCTAAACGCCCCGATCTTAAAGTGATCATAACCTCAGCAACAATTGACCCTCAACGTTTTGCTAAGCATTTTGCATCACCTACGGGTGAATTAGCGCCAATTATTGAAGTCTCAGGGCGTACTTATCCAGTAGAAATGCTCTATCGCCCGCTTAGTGACAATAACGAAGATAGTGATGTTATTAGCGGTATTCTCAATGCTGTGGATGAATTGTCCTCGTATGGTCAAGGCGATATTTTAGTGTTCCTTAACGGCGAACGAGAAATTCGTGACACTGCTTACGCCTTAGAAAAAGCAAATTTAAAACATACCCAAATTTTGCCTTTATACTCTCGATTAACGGTGCAAGAACAAAATCGAATTTTTCAGCCGCACAGTGGACGAAATATCGTTTTAGCCACCAATGTTGCTGAAACCAGTTTAACTGTGCCAGGGATCAAGTATGTTATCGACCCCGGTACCGCGCGGATTTCCCGTTATAGCTATCGCACTAAAGTACAACGCTTGCCGATTGAGCCTATTTCTCAAGCCAGCGCCAATCAAAGAGCTGGACGCTGTGGTCGTGTATCCGAAGGTATTTGCATAAGGTTGTATGCTGAAGACGATTATTTAAACCGTCCAGAATTTACCGATCCTGAAATTTTACGCACTAACTTAGCTACGGTTATCTTGCAAATGTTATCACTAGATCTCGGTGATATTGCTGATTTTCCTTTTGTGCAGTCTCCGGATAATCGTAATATTAATGATGGTATTCGGTTGCTTGAAGAGCTTGATGCGACGCTAAATAAAAAGGGCATCACTCAGTTAACGCAAACTGGTCGTATGTTGGCCAAATTTCCAGTGGATCCGCGCTTAGCGAAAATGATATTAACCGCTATCGATATGGGCTGTATCGAACAAATTTTTATTATTGTCAGCGCATTGAGTATTCAAGATCCGCGTGAACGACCACACGAAAAACAACAAGCCGCTGATGAAAAACACAGTCGCTTTAAAGACAAACAATCTGATTTTTTAAGCTTTTTGTTATTGTGGCAATACATTATTGAACAGCAAAAGGCGTTGTCGACTAATCAGTTTAGGAAACTGTGCCAGAAAGAATTTCTCTCTTATATTCGCATCAGAGAATGGCAAGACATCTACAGTCAGCTTAAATTAGCGCTGAAAGACTGTAATATTCCGTTCTCGTCGGTAAACTTTTCCGAGGAAAATAATCAAGCTCAAGATATCATTCATCAATCCATTTTGTCGGGGCTGTTAAGTCATTTGGGACAGCAAGACGAAAACAAAGAATTTAAAGGTGCAAGGGGGTCAAAGTTTTTTGTTTTTCCAGGCTCTGCATTAGCGAAAAAACCACCTAAGTGGTTGATGGCGGCTGAATTGGTTGAAACCAGTCGATTGTTCGCTCGCATGGTTGCTAAAATTGATCCGTTGTGGATAGAGCCAATGGCGAGTCATCTGGTGAAAAAGAGTTATAGCGAGCCGCATTGGGAGAAGAAGCAAGGCGCGGTGATGGCGTATGAGCAAGTCGCACTCTATGGCTTAATTATTGTTGCTAAACGCAAAGTAAACTTTAATCAGATTGAGCCGCAAACCTGTCGTGAGTTATTTATTCGCGAAGCTCTGGTTAACGGCGATGCCTTTATTAAAGAGTCGTTTTTTCAACGTAACCGTGATTTAGTCAAAGAGGTTGAGCGACTGGAGCAAAAGGCGCGGCGCAAAGACTTCCTCGTTGACGAAGAGCAATTGTTTAATTTTTATAGTGAAAAAATTCCACAGCAGGTAATTTGCCAGCGCAGTTTTTTAGCGTGGTGGCAAAAAACAAAGGTTAAACAGCCAAAGTTACTGAATTTTACGCGCGAGTTTTTATTAAATGAACAAAGCGAAAAAATCACTAAAACCGAATATCCTGATGTCTGGCAGCAAGGCAATTTAACTTTTGCATTAAGTTATCATTTTAGCCCTGGCGATATTGATGACGGTGTGAGCGTGCATGTGCCAGTGGGAATTTTAAATCAAATACAAAATATCGGCTTTGATTGGCAAATTCCAGCACTACGTTATGAACTGATCGTTGCCTTGATCAAAGGGTTACCTAAGTCGTTACGACGTAACTTTGTGCCAGCACCCAACTATGCCGAAGCATGTTTAGCAGCACTTTCACCGTCAGAGTTAACACTACAACAAGCGTTAGCTAAGCAGTTATTGCGTATGACTGGCGTT